>QOAX01000292.1 GCA_003972865.1 Verrucomicrobiota bacterium
CGCCTGGCCAAGCTCCCGCCGGCCAAGCCAAGCGCCACCGTCTGGGCCGACCGCTCGGCCCTCCCCGTGCCCGGCCTCGCCCAGCGTGGCCCAGCGCCGCCCGCGCAGCGGCACCCGCGCTCGATGCAGCTCGACCGCATGCCGCTTGGCCAGGCTGTCGACCTGTTTCTCGACGAGGACAGCCAACTCCCCGCCGCCATCGCCCGCGAGAAAAACAAAATCGTGCGAGTGATCGGCTGGGTGCGCGATGCGTTCCAAAACGGGGGGCGGCTTTTCTACTGCGGTGCGGGCACTAGCGGCCGCTTGGGCGTGCTCGACGCCAGCGAATGCCCGCCCACTTTCCGTGTCGACCCTGAGCAGGTGCAGGGCATCATCGCCGGTGGCCAACCGGCGTTGTACCGCTCGATCGAGGGCGCCGAGGACGACCCCGACGCCGGTGCCGAGGCGGTGCGTTTTCGCGGTGTCGGAAAGAAGGACGTGTTTATCGGCATCGCCGCCAGCGGCCGGACACCGTTCGTGTGGGGCGGCATCTGGGAGGCCAACCGGCGCGGCGCAAAAACCGCGCTGCTCTGCTTCAACCCCAAGCTGAGAATCCCCCGCGACAACCGGCCGGACGCCGTCATCGAGCCCGACCTAGGCCCCGAGTTGCTCACCGGCTCCACCCGGCTCAAGAGCGGCACCGCCACCAAGCTGATCCTGAACATGATCACCACGCTGGCGATGGCCAAGAGCGGCAAAGTAATCGGCAACCTGATGATCGACCTCGACCCCAGCAACACCAAGTTGCGCGATCGTGCCGTGCGCATCGTCCGCCAACTCACCCAAGCCAGCGCAGACGCAGCCCGGCGCGCCCTAGAGCAATCCGGCTGGAACGTCAAAAAAGCCGCCGCCTGCCTGGCCAAGCGGTGACAGCTCACTCACGCGATCAGGTTGCTGAGCACGTGGGCCTCCTCGACGCCGCTGAGGCGGAAGTCGAGCCCCTGGAACTTGAAGGTGAATTTTTCGTGATCGACTCCCAGCAAATGCAGCATCGTGGCGTGAAAATCGTGCACGGTGACGACATCCTCGACCGAGTGGTAGCCGAGGTCGTCGGTATTGCCGTGGCTGATGCCGCCCCTGATGCCGCCGCCGGCCAGCCAGAATGAAAATCCCTTCATGTGATGATCCCTCCCAGAGCCCTGCGCCATCGGGGTGCGGCCGAACTCGCCGCCCCAGATCACCAGCGTGTCGTCGAGCATGCCGCGATCCTTCAGGTCCCGGATCAACGCCGCCGAAGCCTTGTCAACATGCTTGGCGGTGGTGAGCACGCCGTTCTTCACGCCGCCGTGGTGATCCCAGCCCCGGTGATAAAGCTGGATGAATCGCGTGCCGCGCTCGGCCAGGCGCCGGGCCAAAAGGCAGTTGCTCGCGAATGAACCGTCGCCCGGCTTGGCGCCGTACAGGTCGAATACATGCTGCGGCTCGCTCGACGTGTCGATCAACTCCGGCACGCTGGCCTGCATGCGGAACGCCATCTCGTACTGGCTGATGCGCGTGTCGATCTCCGGGTCGGCAACGGTCTTGTTCCGCAGTCGGTTGATCGAATTGACCGCGTCGATGACCGCCCCCTGCCCTTTTGCATCCACCCCTTTCGGGTTGCTGATGTACAATACCGGATCACCGGTCGAGTGAAAGTGCACCCCCTGGTACCGGCTCGGCAAAAAGCCGCTGTGCCATTGCCGCGAGGCGATCGGCTGATCCTGCGCCCCGCCCACGGAGGTCAGCACCACGAAACCGGGCAGGTCGCTGCCCTCGCTGCCCAGCCCGTAAGTGATCCACGAACCCATGCTGGGCCGGCCGGCGACAAGGGCGCCGGTGTTCATGAACGTATGCGCCGGGTCGTGGTTGATCTGCTGCGTGATCATCGAGCGGATGATGCAGATCTCATCCGCGATCCCGCCGATATGCGGCAGCGCGCTGGAGATCGACTGGCCGGACTGGCCGAATTCTTTAAACTCATGCTGGGGGCCAAGGCATTTCAATTCCTTCTTGCCCTGCAACTGGGCGATCGGCTGGCCGTCGGTGATCGACCTGGGCATCGGCTTGCCGTCCATCTCGGCGAGCTTCGGCTTGTAGTCGAGCGTCTCGAGGTGCGACGGCCCGCCGGCCATGCAGAGATGGATCACCCGCTTGGCCCTAGGCGCGAAGTGCAGCGGGTTGATCACGCCAAAAGACAACCGTTTGGCCGGCTTGGCCAAGCCATGCGGGCCAAGCATCGAGGTCAACGCGAGCGAGCCAACGCCTAGCGAGACGTTATTCAAAAACGAGCGGCGATTCAGCCGGGTGAGGAATTGTTCCGTGTTCATGTTGCAGAAATCAAAATCGGGATGTGGTTTCGTACAGGTTCAAAATCGCGCGGGACACCGCCGTCCAGGCGGCAACGTGCTCCGGCTTGAGCGCCGTGGTCACGGGCCACTCGCCGGCAGTGGCGGCCGCCTTGGCCGCCCCGGCGTTCGCGGCAAAATGTTCGGTGCGCTCCCTGGCCAGGCGCAGCAAAATGTCGCGCTCGGCGGCGCTTGCCCCGCGGGACAGCGCACGCTCGAACGCCCAAGCCAGGCGCTTCGCGTCCGTGTCTCCACCATTCCGCAAAATAAGCTCGGCAAACACCCGCGCCGCCTCGACGTACGTCGGGTCGTTGAGCAGCACGAGCGCCTGCTGCGGGATGTTCGAGCGGGTGCGCTCGGCGGTGCACCCCTCGCGGGTCGGCGCGTCGAACGCCAGCATGCTTGGGTGCAAAAATGTGCGGCACCAAAACGTGTACAGCCCGCGCCGGTACTGGCTGGTCCCGCTGTCGTGACTCCATTTGCGTTTGGGGAAGTTGAGATGTTTCCAGTAGCCAGCCGGCTGGTACGGCTTGACACTGGCCCCGCCGATCGACTTGGCCAACAGGCCGCTCACGGCGAGGGCATTGTCGCGCACCATCTCGGCGTCGAGCCGCCAGCGGCCCTGCCGAGCAAGCCACATGTTCAACGGATCGGCGGCCATGGTTTCGGCGTCCGTGGTGGACGACTGGCGGTACGCGCCGCTGGTGACAAGCAGCTTCATCGTGCGCTTGATGTCCCAGCCATGATCCATGAAATCAGCCGCCAGCCAGTCGAGCAGCCCGGGGTGCGTTGGCGGCGTGCCCTGCGCGCCAAAGTCATCCAGCGGTGTGGCCAGCCCGCGCCCGAAGCACAACGCCCACAGCCGGTTGACCATCACGCGAGCCGTGAGCGGGTTCTCTTTTGAAACCACCCAATCGGCCAAGTCGCTGCGAGAGGCGCGGCCTTCAAGGTTGGCGAGGTTGAGACGGGCGGGCACGGTCGGCTGCACTTCCGGCCCGGAGTCGTCCTGCCAGTTACCGCGCGGCAGGATGCGCACCGTGCGCGGCTTGGCCAAGCGCACGGAGATGAGCGAGGTCGGGAACGCCTTTTCGAGCCGCTTGACCCTCTCCTTGAGGCCGGCCAACTCCTTGCGGGTGGCGGCCAGTTCCGGCGCGAAGGCGCGGTGGTGCGTGGCGAGCGTTTTTTTCTGGCCGTCGCTCCGCTTGGCCAAGGGGATGGCGAGAATGTCGCCGATTTTTTTCGGCGGCGCGGCCGAGTCGGCGCTCACCGTACCGGCGTGGGCGGTGGCAAAAATCTTGAACCGCCCCAGCGTGTGCTGCGTGCCGTGCGTCTGTTTCAGGATGAAGGTCAGCTCCCCCTCTACATTGAACTCCCCAGCCGCCTCGAAAACGAGCCGCTGCGCGGCGCCCACCTTCGGCAGCACGGCCCAGCCGAATGACGCGCCCTTGGCGTCACCATCGATGGCGCTGGCAGCGCTCCACTTTTTGTAAGGGTTGTTCTGATTGGCCAGCGTCTGCTCGAATGACGCCGTGGCATTTTGCAGCGGAACGATTTGATCGCCGGCTTTCACGATGACTTCCGTGATCACGAAGTTGCCGTTGCCGGCGCGGCCCGGGCCTTTCTTCGGCAGCGAGTCGTCGGGGAGCGCCTCGATGCGAAACGCCCGCGTGCCGGCGGGGGCGCCCTTGAGCGTCACGGTGTACGTATCGACGTCCGGCAGCTCTCCGGAGGCGAGGATGGAGCGGTCGTCGCGAATCGCCAGCCCGGTGCCGTTGGCGGCGGCCGCGGCGCTTGGCTCAAGCACGGTCCACATGACCTGCGCCGCCTCCCACTTGGCCAAGGCGGCGTCGAGTGCGGGGGTCTGCGTGTTGAGTACCGCCTCGAGTGTGGGAAGCTGTTTTTTCAACTCATCCACCTCGGCCTGCTGCGCGGCAGTCGGCAACGGCTTGTACTTTTGCGGACCAACCGGCGTCTCCTCCAAGTCGGCAAAGTATGCGCCGAGGCTGTAAAAATCCCGCGACGTGAACGGGTCGAACTTGTGGTCGTGACACTCCGTGCAGCCGAGCGTGGTGGCCATCCAGACGCCCGAGACGTTGCGCACGCGGTCACCGAGGTAAATGGCGATGTATTCCTTGGGCTGCGAGCCGCCCTCGCGCGTGGTCATGTTCAGCCGGTTGTAGCCGGAGGCGATGCGCTGGCGGCGCGTGGCGCCGGGCATCAGGTCGCCGGCGAGCTGCTCGCGCGTGAACTGGTCGAACGCCAGATTGTCGTTGAAGGCGTTGATGACGTACTCGCGGTAGAGCGGCTTGGTCTGCACATTGTCGGAGTGGTAGCCCATTGTGTCGGCGTAGCGCACGAGGTCGAGCCAGAACACCGCCATGCGCTCGCCGTAATGCGGACTGGCCAGCAGCCGGTCGACCAGCTTCTCGACGGCACGCGGCGACCGATCGGTGGCAAACGCCTGCACCTGCTCCCACGTTGGCGGCAGCCCGGTGAGGTCGAACGACAGGCGGCGGATCAGCGTGCGGCGATCGCCCTCTCCGGCGGGCTCATGGCCCTTCGACCGCAGCGTCGCCAGCACGAACCGGTCGATGTCGTTGCGGACAAACGAGCCGTTGTTGACGCTGGGCGGCTCGGGACGAGTGACCGGCTTGTAGGCCCAGTGCAGGTCGTACTCCGCGCCCTGGGCGATCCATTGCCGTAGCAGTTCCTTTTGCCGATCGTCGAGATGCTTGCCCGAGTCGGGCGGCGGCATGCGGTCGTCCTCGTCGTCGGCAGTGATACGGGCGACCAGTTCGCTTTCGCTTGGCTTGCCGGGCACGACCGCCGAATACCCGTCGAGATCGGCCACGGCCCCCTCGCGAGTGTCAAGCCGCAGATCGGCTTTGCGCTGCTTGGCATCCGGTCCGTGGCAGGCGAAGCATTTGTCACTGAGCAGCGGCCGGATGTCGCGGGCAAAGTCGACCTTGGCCGGATTCTCCCCCGCCACCAAGCCGCTTGGCCAAGCTGAGAAAACCAAGGCCGCCGCAAAAACCAGGCAGGTCTGTCGGTCAAAAGGCATGCGAAAAAATATAGCCATATTCACTGTCAAAACGTAGACGGCAAAATTACCCGCCCCATTCAACTGAGCCAACCCAAAACCGAGCGCTTGGACAAGCGGAGCTACTGCGACTTGTAGAGGCGCTCGAGGACGCTGTATTGGCGGTAGCTCAGGTTGCTGAACGGCACGCCGTCGATCTCGATGCGGAACTTGGTCGGCAGCTCCTTGCCAGTCAGCGGCTTGAAGGCCTGTTTCTCGACGTACGGGACATGATAGATGGTGTAGAGCATACAGGCCAGGCGCGCGTACATCTTGTCGTTGGCGTTGATGACGACCCACGGGCTGATCTCCGATGCCGTGCGCTCGAGCATCTGCGTCTTGTACTTGGTAAACAACTCCCACTTGGCCCGGGCCTTCTCGTCGTTCTTCGTGTATTTCCAGTACTTGAGCGGGTGGATGATGCGCTCCTTGAACCGGAACAACTGTGTGTCACGACCGACCGACAGGTACAACTTGATGAGGATCAGCCCGTCGGCGATGAGTTGCTCCTCCCACGGCAGGACGCGCTTCATGAAGTAGCGGTACTGCCGCTCGGTGCAGTAGCCCATGGTCGGTTCGATGAGCGCGCGGTTATACCAGGAGCGGTCGAAGAAAACGATCTCACCCTTTTTGGGCATATGTTTCTCGTAGCGGCGAAACCAGTTGCGCGACTCGTTCTTTGTCGGCACGCCGAGTTCCACCACGCACAGGTATTTCGGCATCAGATACTCGACGAAGCGCTTGATCGTGCCGCCCTTGCCCGCCGCATCGCGGCCCTCGACGGTGATGGCGATGCGTTTCTTGTTCTCAACCGCCCAGCGCTGGAGGTTTAGCAACTCCGCCTGCAACCGGCGCTTCTCCGCGTCGTACACGGCTCGGTCCAGATTCTTGTAAACCGAGTAAAACTTCTTTTTGATGTAATGCGCCCTGGCCATGCCGGTTAATCAATTTTCAGCGACCGATAGTATCCCTTCTCCCAAACCAAGCCGGCCAGCGACTTGGTCTCTGGTCTCGTGAAGAACGACACCGACACCCCCACCACAACACAGATGGTCAGGCCGTAACAGGCCCGCATGAACTTGTACTGCTTCACGCCGGCGAAAAGCCCGTCGCCGGCTTCGCCCATCGGCACGCCATGCGCGAATGGCGTAATGAGCTCCGGCACGAAAAACGACACGCCAATCGCGAGCAACCCGACCACCAGTGTCGCCAGGGCGGCTGGAGCGGTGAATCGTTTCCAGAACACGCTCAGCACAAACGTCACCACCAGCGGCGGCGTCACCGCTGCGGTGAACGCACCGTGCGCGTCGTAGATCGAGTCGAAATTCATGAACACCGGCACCATGGCGATGCCCACCAGCGTCGCGCCGATCGCCGTCAACCGGGCCACCATGAGGGCCTGGCCGTCGGACATGTCCTTTTTGATATATTGCTTGTGCACATCGTTCACCCACACGGCGGAAATCGCGGTGATGAGCGTGTCCACCGTCGACATCAGCGCGGCGATCATTGCCGCCAAAATCAGCCCGAAGATGCCCGGCTGGCTGATGAGTTGTGTGGCGGCATAAAACGAATCATCCGCCGCCATGTTGCCGGGCAGATCGCCGTGATTGGCCAGGGCCTTGGCCAGCCAGCCCGCGCCGCCGACCACGCAGGCGGCCAGGGGCATCAGCACAACCAGGTGCGTGATCACCGCCTTTTTGCAGTCGGCATAGGATCGCGCCGCCATGTAGCGCATGATCGTCCCCTGATGCAGGAAGCCGAACATGATCGAGTTGGCCAGGCCGTCCTGCCAGAAAATGCCGACGCTCGGGAAGTCGGGGTCGCTGTTGAAATTGTGAAACACCTTCCGCGAATCACCGGGCAGGTTGGCCCAAAACACATCGAAACCGCCGAGGTAGGCGAAGCCCAGCCCGAGGATCAGCCCGCCGGTGACGAGCAGCATCACGCCCTGGAACAGGTCGGTCATGATCACGCTCGCCTGACCACCGCTGGACACGTATGACACGGACAACATTGCCACCAGCACCGCTCCCCAGAATATCTCCCACCCCAGCAGATGGTGCAGCACCTTGCCCATCGTGAACAGGTTCACGCCGACGTAGCCGACCATGTACACCAGCAGGCAAACCGTCGCCCAAAAGCGGACTTTCGAGTTGAAACGCCTGCCGAAGTACTCGGGAATCGACGTGACGCGGGAGAAATAAAGGATCGGCAGCCAGCAAAACAACAGCAGCGGAAAATAAATCCAGTCGTTGCTGTACGTCTGCGTGCTCGAGAGTCCGTACTGGTAACCTTTGCTCGAGTATTTCAGGAAGCTGTACGACCCGATGGTGGTGGCGATCATGCTGAACGCAATCAACCACCAAGCGAACCGCCGGCCGCCGAAGAAAAAATCCTCGGTCGATTTCATCTTGCGACCGAAGAACATGCCAAGCGCCACGATGGCCACGAAGTAACCGATCATGATCACGTAATCGATCGTCGCGCCTCGGTATCCCTTGTTCTCAACCGCAGTGATCGCCGCCTCACTGGCTTCCGTCGGCTTGTACATGGACGGCTCCGCGGCGGGCATGCCGGGCGCCTTGTATTGGAGGAATGCCTGCAGAATGAAGTAAAACCCGAACACTCCCAGCGTGAGGCACAGGTTGCGCCGACCCTTCCCGCTCAAGCCCAGGCTGCCCTGCCGCCAGGCCAGCACGAGGCCGAACACAAAGATCAGCCCGCCGCAGACGAAGTTGTAGATGAACGGATCCATGCGCTTGGTTTGTGGGGTCGTTGCTCCCGGCTATTCCAAGTCCCCAAAATCATACACGACCACCCGGTCGCAGACTTGCTTGAACACCTTCTCGACGAACTCGACGTGTTGCGGATGCGCCTGGTACTCATCCTGCACGATCTTGTTTTTGAACGTGATGTTCAACGCGACCTGATAACTTTGATCCACCACCGGCCGGTCACTCGGGGCGCATCGACCCACGTGCATCGAGATCACGCCGGGGATGTCCGGCAAATAGTGGTTCAAGCCGTCAACCAAACGCTTCTCGGCATCCTCCACGGCCGGTTTGATCCAGAAAATAACTATGTGCGAAAACATCGCGGCCAGTGAATCCGATGCCCCAAGCGAAAGCAAATCCCATTTGCCGTGCAACGCCGGTTTTGACTTTTGCGGCTGATTACCGTAGTTCGTACCGCGTGAAACGCACTCTCTTTTTACTCACCACCGGATTGCTGTTTGCAGCTTGCACCTTCGCCGCCAAGCCGCCGAACGTCGTGCTCATCATCTCCGACGACCAGTCGTGGACCGACTACGGCTTCATGGAGCACGAGGCCATCGAGACGCCGAACATCGATCGCTTGGCCAGGCAGAGTCGCCTGTTCAAGCGCGGCTACGTGCCGACGAGCCTTTGCTGCCCGTCGCTCGCCACGCTGATCACCGGGCTGTACCCGCACCAAAACGGCATCACCGGTAACGAGCCACCGATCCCGTCCGGTGGCAAAAACACCGATCAATACCGAAGCCAAGTGCAGGAGTGCGTCGGCTTCATCGACACCGTGCCGACGCTGCCAAGGCTCTTGGCCAAGCGCGGCTACGTCAGCCATCAGTCCGGCAAATGGTGGCAGGGCCACTACTCGCGAGGCGGCTTCACCCACGGCATGACCCACGGCGATCCTAAGCGCCGGGGCCGCCACGGCGACGAAGGATTGAAAATCGGCCGCGAAGGGTTGCAGCCGATCTTTGACTTCATCGACGACGCCGGCGACAAGCCGTTCTTCGTCTGGTACGCGCCGTTCCTCCCCCACAACCCGCACAACCCACCCAAGCGCCTGCTCGACAAGTACACAAAAAAAACCGAGTCCATCTTCATCGCACGCTACTGGGCCATGTGCGAGTGGTTCGACGAAACCTGCGGCCAACTGCTCAACCATCTCGACGAGAAAAAACTGGCCAGGGACACCCTCGTTATTTACGTCACCGACAACGGCTGGATACAGCGCGCCGACAACGGCCGCTACGCCCCCCGCTCCAAGCGCTCCCCATACGACGGCGGCATCCGCACGCCGATCATGATCCGCTGGCCCGGCAAAGTGCAGCCGGGGGAACGGCCCGAGTTGGCCAACAGCATCGACCTCGCCCCGACCATCCTCAAGGCGTGCGGCCTCGAGCCGACCGGCGCCATGCAGGGCATCGACCTGCTCGACGACACGGCCATGGCCAAGCGCAAATCCACCCACGGCGCCTGCTACCTCCATAACGCCGTCGACATCCACAAACCAAGCGCCAACCTCACCCACCGCTGGCTCATCAACGGCAACTGGAAACTCATCCTCCCGTACAAAGCCAACCTCACCACCCGGGACAAAGCAAAAGGCGCCGGCGAAACCGAGTTATACAACCTGGCCAAAGACCCATTCGAACGCCGAAACTTGGCTAAATCCAAAGCCAGCCGCGTCAAACGCCTGACCAAACAACTCAACGCCCTTCTGCCAGAGAGTTAGTTGAGGCGTTTTTGAGATAAAAAAAGCACAACCCTATGGGTTGTGCTTAACGAAAAGCCTAGTGGTAGTTACGCTTGTTTTTCCTTATCGAATTGTTCGTCAAAAACGATGTCCGATGATGGGAAATCTACGCGCTTGCAGAATTCAGCTGATTCTTTTGCACCATGTTCTCGATCCATGCCCCCGTCTTCCCATTCCACAGACAATGGACCAGTATAGCCAATGTCATTAAGGGCACGTATGATGAGCTCAAAGTTAACCTTCCCCCGTCCCACTGACTTAAAGTCCCAATACCTGTTGGGCTTGTGAAAGTCGGTATGCCCACCAAAGACTCCAGCGTCACAGAGATGATCATGCCAAAAAGCGTCCTTCATATGGACATGGTTAATGCGATCAGCAAACTTGTAGATAAACTGCACATAATCAACGCCCTGATAACCCAAATGGCTGGGGTCGTAGTTGAACCCGAAGGCCGGATGGTGATCAATCGCTTCCAGAGCACGTTCTGCGGAGGCAATGTCAAAGGCGATTTCCGTGGGATGAACCTCCAAACCATACTTGATGCCGTTCTCCTGGAACACATCCATGATCGGCCCCCAGCGATCAGCAAAGTCCTTGAACCCAGCATCAATTTGACCGGGTAGATTTGGTGGAAAACTGTAAACCAAGTGCCATATTGAACTCCCAGTAAACCCGTTTACGACACTGACGCCAAGTTCCTTGGCAGCGGTGGCAGTTTTTTTGACTTCTTCAGCCGCACGTTGACGGACTGACTCGGGATCACCATCACCGTAAATGTAATCAGGCAGAATCTGCTTGTGGCGTTCGTCAATATTATCGCACACAGCCTGCCCCACCAAGTGAGTGGAAACCGCGAAACACTTCATGCCATAATTTTCAAGCAGATCACGCTTGGCCTTGCAGTAATTCGCGTCGGCTTTATCCACTTCAAAGTGATCGCCCCAACAGGCCAACTCGACTCCATCGTACCCGAAATCCTTGGCCTTCTTAATCATCGTTTCCAGTGGCAAATCTGCCCACTGGCCAGTAAAAAGAGTAACTGCTCGTGACATAATGCTGTTAAAATTCAAAAAATTGCGTGAGCGATTCTTACAAGGGGTTTGCCTGAGGATCAAGTATCAATTCTATCCCGTCTAATTTTACCAATAATTACGCCTTCAACTCATCCACTTCCATGAAGGCGTAGCAGAGCATGTGGGCGATGCCCATCTGGCAGTCCTCGGCCCGGCCGTAGTGTGTGTCGTCGATCACGATCGCCTCCTTGGCCAAGTCGGCCAGGTTGCCGCGCTTGCCGCCGACCAACGCGATGGTGTGCAGGCCGTTGGCGTTTGCCCACTCGAATGCCTTCACGAGATTCGGCGAACTGCCACTCACGCTCATCGTCAACACGATGTCCCCGGCTTGGCCGTAGTTCTCGAGTTGGCGCTGGTAGATATCCTCATAGGAGTAGTCGTTGCCGATGGCGGTCATCCAGCTGACGTTGTCGTTGAGCGACAAAACCTTGAAGCGTTTGCCCAGCGCGTCGGACGAGCCCTTGCCCAGGTCGGTGGCGAAGTGCGACGCATTGGAGGCGCTGCCGCCGTTGCCAAACAGAAAAATCTGCCGACCCGACTCGTGGGCTTCCTTGAATTTGAGGATGATCGACTCGACCTGTTCGATCGGGATGGAATCGAGCGCCGCCTTTTCGGCTTCAATGTAGTTTGCGATCCATTCGCGCATGGGCCGAGCGTCACAGAACCCATTAGACATTTAAAGCCAAAATCAGCGCGCCAACCGGCACGGCGTCCTCGCCGAGCTTGGCCAAGCGCACGCTTGGCCTCGGTTTGATGACATCCATTATCGAACGACCAAGCGCGGCCTCCACGCCCAAGCGCAGCGGATCGCCGATCTGCGACAACCCGCCGCCAAGGATGATTGTCGCCGGGTTGATCAGATGCACGACGTGCGAAAAACCAAGCGCGAGGTCGCCGCACGCCTCGTCAAAAATCGCCTTGGCCCCGGCGTCGCCGTCGGCCATCGCCTTGGCCAAGTGCCTTGCCTCGCCGCCCTCACCATCGAGCCGCTTGGCCAAGGGCGAGTCGGGATTGGCGGCGGCGTACACGCGGAGCCGTCGATCCACCGCCCAGCCGGAGCAGCGCGACTCGAGCGTGTCACCCGCTGTGTTGAGCCGCACGTGGCCGATCTCCGCCTCGGTCGGCAACGCGCCGTGATAAATCAAACCGTCGATGACCAAGCCGCCGCCAATGCCGCTGCCAAGCGTGACATAAAACACCGGGCTTTGCCCCTGCCCCGCCCCGACGATCGCCTCGCCCAGCGCGGCGGTGTTGCCGTCGTTGTCGATGGCCACCGGCGCGCCGGCGGCCTGTTCGCTGAGCCAGGTGTGGAGCGGGAAATCGTCCCAGCCAGCGACTTGGTGCGAGCAGCAGGCCCGGCCGGTTTCGCGATCGAACGGCCCGCCGAAGCCGACACCGATGGCGGCAATTTGCTGGCGTTTGGCGATGTTGACCAAGGCACCGGCGATTTGCTGGCGGATGCCTTCCGCGCCCCTCGCCGGGTCGGCTACAAAGCGCTGCCGCCCGATAATCGACGCTTTGCCGTCGCCGGTGACCACTTGAATCTTCGTGCCTCCAATCTCGATGCCAACAAAAACAGACTCCATGAAACCAACCGCTTTATTGCCCGAGCCGCCGACAAAGTCGAGTGGGGCATTTTGGGATTGCCATTTACTGCTGATTGGCTTCGACTTCGGCGTATGCACTCCATGCACATTTTTCGATCAATCGCTTTCGGACTGACGCTGGCGTTCTCGACCAGTGCCATTGCCCACCCGGACCAAGTCGCTGCGGCAGACATGGCCAACGCGGCCAACGCCTTCCTCGCGACACTCAAGCCGGAGCAGAAGGACAAGGCGACGTTCAAGCTCGATGACGCCAACCGCACTCGCTGGCACTTTGTCCCGACCGAGATGCACCCGCGCCACGGGCTGTCGTTCCGCGAGATGCAGCAGGATCAGCAGCACATGGCCTACGCGCTTTTGGCCTCGGTGTTGAGCGCCCGTGGCGTGCAAAAAACAGCACAGATCATGAGCCTCGAGCAGATTCTGCACGATGCCAACCCTAAGGGCCGATTTGCCCGCGACCCGAAGTGGTACTTCGTCAGCATCTTCGGCAAGCCAAGTGTCAAAGGCACCTGGGGCTGGCGCTTCGAGGGGCACCACTTGTCGCTGAGTTTCACCGTGGTCGATGGCCATATCGGCGGATTGACGCCGGCCTTTTTCGGCACGAACCCCGGCACGGTTCTCGATGGCCCACGCAAAGGTTTGCAGGTGCTTGCTGCCGAGGAAAACACCGCACGGGCCCTGATCAAGTCGCTCGATGCTGAGCAGCGCAAAGTCGCCATCATCGCCGACAAAGCCCCGTCGGACATCATCACTAAGGCCGACCGCAAAGCCAGACGACTCGAGCCGCTTGGCTTGGCCGCGTCGGAGATGAACAAAAAACAGGCCGACCAGCTTCTGCGGCTCATCGAGGAATACCTCCGCAACTACCGCCCCGACTTGGCCGATGCGGGGGTCACACATTTCGAGGAGGTCAACCTCAGTAAGATTCACTTTGCATGGGCCGGTTCGCTCGAGCCACGGCAGGGGCACTACTACCGTATCCAAGCGCCGGACTTCCTGATCGAGTACGACAACACGCAGAACGACGCCAACCACGTCCACTGTGTTTCGCGCGACTTAAAGCATGATTTCGGCGAAGACCTGCTCCGGCAGCACTACGAGCGGCACCACAAAAAGTAGGCTGCTTTTTTCACAACAACCTTTCGCAAGGCCGGCGGTGCGGGTAACGTGCCCCGGCCTTGGCCTTGCCTCAGGCGCTTGGCCAAGTGCAAAACTGTTTTGAGCGACTCACCGAGCACAACTGCAAAAGAGGAAATCACCCGGCCGGAGGTCGGCCAACGGGTCACGGTGCACATCGACGATGTTGCCTTCGGCGGCGAGGGTGTCGGGCGCGTGGATGGGTTCGTTGTGTTTGTGCCACTGGTGATCGAGGGCGAGACGGTCGAGGCCGAGATCACCGAGGTGAAGAAAAGTTTCGCGCGCGCCAACCTCGTCAAAGTCGTCGAGTCGGCGGAAAGTCGCGTCGAGCCTGAGTGCAGCTATTTCGGTGACTGCGGCGGCTGCCAGTACCAGCACATAGCGTACGAGGCGCAGTTGGCGATGAAGCAGAAACAGATCACGGCGCTGTTCGAGCGCATCGGCGGTTTTTCGGAGAGCAAAGTTGCGCCGGTCGTCGCCTGCCCGCAGCCGTACAACTATCGCAACCGCATCCTCATTCGCAGCCAGTGGAACGGGAAAGCGAAGAAGCTGCTGGTCGGTTTCCGCAAACGCAACTCGCACTGGGTCGTCGAGATTGATGAATGCAAAATCGCCGAGCCGGCGTTGAACGCGCAGATCCCCGAGGTCCGCAACAACCCGCCGAGCAGGGGCGGCGTGAAGGTGAACCTGCGCGTGGCCCCGGAGGACTGGGTGGTGCCGGATCACTCCTTTTTTCAAACCAACTACTTCATGCTGCCGCGGATGGTCGAGGTGGTGCGCAAGATTTTTCAATCGAGCGGCTCGGACTATCTCATCGACGCCTATTGCGGCGTCGGGTTCTTGGGGATCGAGTTGGCGAGCCTGGCCAAGCGCTACGCCGGCGTGGAATACGACCACCGTGCCATCCTCGCCGCCCGCGAAAACGCCGCCAAATTCGGCGGCGACAACGGCGAATTCGTCGAGGGCCGCACCGAGCATCTGTTGCCGGAGCTTTTGGCCAAGTTCGAGGCCGGCAACACCACCGTCATTCTCGATCCGCCCCGCAAAGGCTGCGTACCGACGGCGATCGGGCAATTACGCGAAATCAGGCCGACGCAGATTATTTATGTCTCGTGCCACCCCGCCACGCTGGCACGGGATTTGAACGCTCTCTGTGCCGATGGGGTCTATCGTCTGAAGCAGGTCGTTCCGCTCGACATGTTTCCCCACACCCAGCACGTGGAGTGCGTGACCGACCTGCGGCTCAACTCCAGCACGTGAACCGGCAGCACAGAGAACCATCCCGCCAAAACCGGTCTTGCAAAGGATGGGCGGGTTGGTTTCAACTGTCGCCGCAACCGAGTCAATGGCAGAACATAGCAACCCGCTGAAGTCATTTACTGCAACCCGCCTCCCCTGGGCCGTCGCCCTGGGCGCGGTGGTGCTGTACCTCGCCACGCTGCACTCGTGGATCAGTTTTGCGAGCCTGCCCGCCGTGTCGGACGTCGGGGGGTGGAACGACCGGCCGCAGTCCGGGGCTCCTCTCTTGTATCTGCTCACGCTGCCGCTGCGAGTGCTGCCGGCCTCGGTGGTGCCGACGGCGATGAACGCCCTCGCCGCACTGTTCGGGGCGTTGACACTGGCGCTGCTCGCGCGCTCGGTGGTGCTGCTCCCGCACGACCGCACCAGAGAGCAACGGCAACGCGAGCAAAGCGCGCACTCGCTCCTGAGCCTGCGCAGCAACTGGGTGCCCGCACTGTTTGCGGCACTGGTGTGCGGCCTGCAGCTGAGTTTCTGGCAACACGCCACGGCCGGCACCGGCGAGATGCTTAACGTGTTGTTGTTCGCCCTTGTCATCCGTTGCCTGCTCGAGTACCGGATCGACCACAAGACCCAGTGGCTGACCCGTGCCGTGCTCGTGTACGCGGTCGGCATCACGAACAACTGGGGCATGGTGGGATTCCTGCCGATGTTCTGTGTCGCCCTGCTCTGGACGGCCCGCATGCGGTTGTTCCAGGAGGGCCTGCCGCTGAAACTGGCGCTGAACGCCCTGGCCGGCTTGTCGCTCTATTTGTTGCTGCCAGTGATCGCCGTGATATTCGGCAGCGGGGAGACCTTCGCGGACGTGTTGATGGAAAACCTTGGGTTGCAGAAGTCGTTTCTCGGGAGCCTGTTCAGCCAGCGGCTGATGGTGTTGGTGATGGCCTCCACGGCGATCCTGCCGCTGCTGCTGGTGAGCATTCGTTGGCCCGCGAATTTTGGCGACACAAACGCCGCCGCCTCGGCGATTACGACCGGCCTCCTCCGGTTGGTGCATTTTCTATTCCTCGCAGTTTGCGTTTATGTGGCCTTCGACCACGTGGTCAGCCCGCGCAAACTGGTCAACCTGCCGCAGGTCACCGGAATCGGCGCACCGTTCCTGACGTTTTACTATCTTGGCGCGCTGAGCATCGGGTATTTTATGGGTTACCTGCTGCTGCTGTCCGGCAAGGAAGAGGCCCGGCAATGGCGCAAGCCGTCCGAGCTGGGCAAGGCGCTGAATCGGGGGCTGCATATCGGGCTGCAGATTGGCGCCCTAGTGGTCATCGCAATGCTGGCTTGGCGGAATTTGGGAACCATCGCCGTCAACAACAAAAACGACGTGGCCGGTACCTACGCAAAATGGCTGGCCGGCAATCTGCCCGACGGGAAAGCCATCCTGTTCACTGACAACGACATGAGCCCGCAAAGCCAGCTCCTGCGGGCGGAGTTGGCACGGTCCGATGCCGGCGGGCAAACCTTGCTGGTACAGACGCACAAATTGGCGTCCCCCGATTATCAATTGCGCTTGGCCAAGCGCGACAACCCGCTTTGGCCACTCCCGCCGAAAGAGGTGCATGAGGCCAAGCGCATCGATCAGTTGCAGATTCTGACCATGCTCAATGACGTTAGCGACACCACGCCGATCTACTATCTGCACCCCAGTTTCGGATACTTCTTTGAGCAGTTTTACCTGAGTCCCGAGAAAGGGATTTTCCGACTGATGCCCTACCCCTCCGGGGCCGACACGCTGGACAAGCCGCCCCTGACCAGCGGGCAGGTCACGGCCAACACAACCCTTGCCGAGACCATCTGGGATCAGTTCAACGACTTCCCCGAGAAAAGCGAACATCTATGGAAGAATCAGTTTCTCGACTCGTTGATCATCATGGGTTGGCTCTCCCGAAACCTGAACCACCGGGGAGTGAACCTCGCCCGAAACAACCAGTCGGAGGCCGCTGAAAAACTCTTACTCGCCGCCTGCAAACTTTACGAGGGAAGCCGAAATGGCAACGTGATCGCCCAGGCCAATCTGCGACAATTCAATCCCAAGGCCGACTACGAATTTGATGAAGAACTGGATCTGCTGATCGGGGAGGATCGACTCCTGGCCCTGTCGCGAATCGACAGCACACTGAAGTCATACGGCCCGTTCGACCTAGCGCAGGCCTGCTTCCAGCTTGGCCAAAACTTCGCGCGAAAAACCCAGATTCGCCAGGCCTACCACGAACTGACGCGAGCCGCCGAACTCGCGAAAACCCTGCCCGACCCCGTCTTTTTCATTGCGGACATGTTTGTGTCGTACGGGCTTCCCGAAAAGGCGAAACTCTTCATCGAGCGGCTCGCGACAATGAACGAGGCAAACCCGTTTACGCCTGACCAGCAAATCAAGTTGATCCGGCTCAAGGCAGGTTTGTTGCTGGCCAATTCCGGGCCCGCTGAAGCCGAAAAATATTTGGTCAACCAGTTGAAGCCGCACATGAATTCCATCCCGGGCCTCCACACCTTGCTGGCTTTTCACCTGGATCACGACCAGAACGCGAAAGCCCTGGCACTGCTGGACAATTGGCTCAAGGATTACCCGGATGACTTGGCCACACTGACCGACAAAGGCCAGTTGCTCTCCAGATTGAAACGCTACGACGAAGCGGTTGCGGTGTACGAGTCAGCCATCAAGCAGGCCAGCTCGCAGGAAGAATCCAACCTGATTTCGTTGATCGCCGCCGCCTGCACCGAAAAGGGCGATTTTGAGTCGGCGTTGGAACACATCAACAACGCCATCGACCGAACCGGCGCGGACAACTTCAAGTTCCAGAAAGCCACCATTTACATGAAGATGGAACAGCACGGGGAAGCCATCGACCTGTTTAACGACCTTCTCGATGACAACCCCAACCATGAGGAAATCCTGCTCAACCGCGCCGAGTCGCACATGGTTCTCAAGCAATACGCCGAGGCCAAGGAGGACTTCTCCACGCTGCAGTCATTCGCCCCCAACGACCCGCGCAACTACTACCGCTTCGCCCAGATCGCCGAGGCCCAAAACCAGATCGCCGAGGAGCTGAAAAACTACACTCTGTTCCTGGAGTACGTTGATCCCGAGTCTGTCCCGGCGGAGGAGTTGCAGCGGGTGCAAATCCGGGTGAAACAACTGCAGGACGACACGCCGTGACCCCCATGCGCGTGGCGCATGTCATCACCCGTCTCATCATCGGTGGCGCGCAGGAAAACACCGTCGCGACTGTCCTTGGCCTGCAGGAAAAGCCGGACGTCGATGTCCGGCTTTACTGCGGCCCCACCATCGGCCCCGAGGGTTCACTCGAGCCGCTCGTTGAAAACGTCGACGGACTGTTTCACCGCGTCCCCAAACTCATCCGGCCCATCCGGCCGCTGAGCGACTATCTTGCCTACCGGCAACTCAAGCGCGGGTTCGAGTCGTTCCGGCCGGACATCGTGCACACGCACAGCGGCAAAGCCGGCTTCATCGGGCGCTTGGCCGCCTGGCGCGCCGGCGTGCCAAAAATCATCCACTCGATTCACGGCCCATCGTTTGGCCCGTTTCAGGGGCGCCTGGCCAACGGCCTGTTCCGCAGCGCCGAGCGATTGGCCGGACGAATGACCGAACATTTCGTCACCGTCGCCGACGCCATGCGCGACCAGTACCTCGCCGCCGGCATCGGCCAGGCGGACGGCTACACGCGCATCCCGAGCGGCTTCGACCTCGAGCCGTTTTTGCGGGCCGAAAACTCACCGAAACTCCGCCAGCGGCTTGGCCTGTCGCCGGGCGACTTCGTCGTCGGCAAGATTGCCCGGCTCTTCGAGTTGAAGGGGCACGACGACCTGTTCGCCATCGCGCCGAGCCTGGCCAGGCGTATCCCGAACATCCGCTTCCTGCTCGTCGGCGACGGCGTGTGGCGAGGCCGGTTCGAGCGCCTGGCCAAGCAGATCGGCTGCGGGCAAAACTTCGTCTTCACCGGCCTCGTGCCGCCGTCCGAAATCCCGTCGCTCGTCGGCGTGATGGATGCGCTCGTGCACCTCTCCCGCCGCGAAGGCCTGCCGCGCGCCCTGCCCCAGGCCATGGCCGCCGCCAAGCCGGTCGTGGCCTACGATTGCGACGGCGCGGGCGAAGTCTGTCTCGATGAAAAAACCGCCTACCTCATCGCGCCGGGCGACCTGGCCAAGCTGGAGGAGTGCCTGGCCAAGCTGGCCGGGGACGCGGCGTCGCGAACCGCGCTTGGCCAAGCGGGCCGGGCGCTCGTAAAGGAAGAGTTCACCGTCGAGCAACTCGTCGAGCGGCAGTACGAACTTTATAAACGGTTGCTCGCCTGAGCAGTCAGGCTAGGATGGAGCTGATGTGGCGGGGCTCGCGCTTGGCTGGGCCGAGTCGGCCCTTGGCACCCACGGCGCTGAGCATTGTGTTGTACACATCGAGCCCCTCGGCACCGACGTCCACGATGCCGGACTTGAACCGGCCGTTGGCGCCGGTGATCGCGTGGAACACGCCGGAGAGTTCGCGCTTGGAGTCGTTGTGCCGGCCGTCGCCCGACTCGGTGGAGATGGTGATCATCGAGTTCTCGAGGATCGACCGGCCGTTGGCCTCCTTCTGCTCATCGAGCCGGTGCAGGAAATAGGCAACCTCGCGCATCTTCATGTGGGCATGGGCGCGGAGTTGGGTGTTCTTTTTCTTCTCGTTGAACTTGTGCCACCACTCGTGGCTGCATCCCTTGTCAGCGGTGGCGTTGTGCTGGGTTGCGTCGTCGAAATGGAAAACTTTCCGCCCGCCGTATTCGTAGTCGCCGGTCAGCCGAATCCGCTCGCCGGCGGCGAGGAAGGTCAGCGAGCCGAACCGCACACGATCCATCTGGATGGCCAGTGCGTACAGGTCGGCCATCAGGCGCCACTCGATGGTGAGTTCCTCGAGCGTGATATCGATGCCCATGCCGCCGGGGTCGGCCGGCCCGCCGTGGGCGACCTTCGAGCGCGGCGGCAGCGCTGGTGCACCGGGGAGTTTCTTTTTCATCTCGAACGCGCGCTGCTCAAACTCGCGGATGCGCTCGAGGTGCTCGGTGACACGGGCCTTGGACGCCGTCCCCAGCGGGGAGTTGGCGCCGGTGTAAAACTTGTACTGATCTACGACCGTATCGAGCACGCTGCGCTTGAGACGCTGCTTGCGGGCATCGCCACTGGCCCCGACGGACACCATGCCGAACACGCGGTCAAACAGGTCGCGTGGTTTCTCCTGCATCGTCCCGGCAACGGTGCCGTCGGCGTTGTAGCTGTGCAGGTAACGCCCGACGCGGCTCCGGCGGAAGTACGTTCCGCCAATGAGCGTCGGCACCATGCCGGCCGGCATGCCGTTGGGATAAAAAGTTTTGCGAACGACCTGGTCGATGGAGGGGCCACCGGCCTTGGCTTCACCCCCAGCCGGCATGGCCGTGAACGAACCGGTCGCGCCGTCGTAATGGGCGTTGATGCCGCTGACATCGCACCGCACCTGGTCGACCTTGCGCATGATGAGCAGCTTGTCGCGGAGTGGCTTGAGCGGCTCGAGCACGCCGCCGATTCCCTCCGTTTGCAGCGGAGCCGGAATGCCCAGCCCAAAGAACACGTTGAACGCCCGTACCGGCACGGCCTTGGCTCCGGCTGCCACGGCACTCGTACCGGCCATCTCCTCAAGGAGTGGCAGGCCAATCGTGATGCCGCCCAATCCCTTGAGCACGGTTCGCCTGTTTATCCTGTTCATCAGTTTGCCTCAGTTTGTGTTTTTTGCACCAAGTCGCTTTTTATGATGGCCCGCATCAGGCTGGCATAGGTGCCGCCCCCCTTCTGCGCGGCTCGGTGAACCTTGTCAAGCGTGCGGGAATCCGCCGGGCCCATCGGCCGGCCAAGCGCGAACTGGGCCACCTTCCACGTCAGGCATTGCTGGACGCGGTCATTGCCGGCAAGCAGGTTCATTAGCTCGGCGGAAGACTGGTACGGCACCGGCTTGGCCGTGCCGGGAAAGAGGATTTCGCCGTCGTCACGGAGCGCGTTGCCGTGCTCGTCCTTTTCGTGAAACGCGCCGATGCCATCGAACTTTTCCAGCCCGAATGCCAGCGGCTCGAACTTGATGTGGCAGACGCCGCAGGTCTTGTCCGCGATGCGTTTCCTGGCGATGTTGCGCTGGGTCAACCCGGCCTTCGATGGTACCGGCTCGGTGTTGACCGATGGCGGCGGATCATTCACCCCGCTTCGCAGGATGTCGCGCAGCACGAAGAGTCCGCGCGTCACCATCGACGCCTCATCGCCGCCAATGGTCAACACGCTGCCCTGGGTCAGCAGGCCACCCCGCTCGGGGACGGATTTCAGGTCGTACCGGGTCATGCCGCTGCCCTGCACCGGCAGGCCGTAGTGCTTGGCCAAGCGCGGCGTGGCATAGGTGACCTTGGCGTTGAGCAGGTCGGCCATCGGGCGGTTTTGTTTCCAGACCACGTCGTCGAAAAAAGCGATCGTCTCGGCGCGCATGTCCTTGGCCAAGGCTGTGTTCCACTGCGGGAATTTTTCCGGGTTGGGCTTCATGTTGGCCAAGCGGCCGAGGTTCAGCCATTCGTGAATGAACTCGGCGGAGCGCCTGGCCGCCCGCGGGTCGTCGAGCATCCGCTTGAGTTGGACCTCCAAGCCGTCGTCCTCGAAGAGTTGCCCGTTCTCGGCCGCCTTCAGCAGTTGAGCATCGGGCGGCGCACCCCAGATAATGTAGCTTATGCGTGAGGCCAACTCGTACTCGTTCACCGGCCAGGCGGTGCCATCGCCGCGCTCGTTCTCGACGCGGTAAATGAAGCGGGGCGACTGCAGCATCGCCTCGACCAGCAGCGCCAGAGCCTCCTCGAACGTCCCCCCGGCGCTGGCCACGGTGGTGGAAATCCCCCGAAACGCAGCCACCTCATGCTCCTCGAGTGGTCCCCGGAAAAACCACTGGCCCATCTTGGCCACGAGATCGCGCATGATGTCGTCGGTGAACCCCTGTTTTTTGGAGAAGCGCCTCACGAATTGCCTCACGTTCATTTTGCCGACGACGATGCCGGCGAGTCTCGAGTAGCCCTCGATGTGCTTAAGATCCACGGAGAGATTGTAGGCGGTATTGCTGAAGCCGTCGGCCCGGATATCCGGCGGCAGAATTTCCCGCGCCTCCTTCGCGATGTCCACGCTGGTCAGGCTCCGCACGGTCTCGATGTACTCCGGCACCGTGAGACGGCGCACCCAGTTTTGAGCCGCGCGGCGGTCGAACGTGTGGGCCAGCGGATCGATTTCCTCGCCAGCCCAAACCGCCCCGTCGTCGATCCATTTGCGGAGTTTCGTCTTCTCGGCGGCGCTCAACGGATCGCGCTCGTTCGGCATGTCGTCCGCCTCGACGACCTCCCACAACAGGCTCTCCGCCGACTTGCCGGGGACGATCACGGTTTCCTTTTTCGAGGTGGCAAACGCGGTTGATTTTTGGGACAAGTCCAGCGTGCCCTTGTGGTTCACCGTGTCGTGGCACTCGAGGCAGTGGCGCGAAAGCAGCGGCGCAATCTCCCGCTCAAAAAACCGCTCCTGGGGGGACTGTGTTCGCCCGGCGAGTTTCGCGCCGGGGGACCGGGCGTTCACGCCGGCCTTGAAATGGTCGGCGACCTCCCCGGCCGACAAGTCGCGGCTGTAAATCGCCACGAGATGAAACGTCCCCAGCCAAGGCCGATCCTTTGTAAGCTCGTTGGCCAAGGCCAAGCGGTATTTGCCGTTCCAGTTGGTCGTCGTGCCGGCTACGCGCTTTTCGGTTTGCTGTTTGCCATTGATGAAAAGCCTTGCGCGCCCGCCGCGATTGCGGGTGTACACCACGTGGGTCAGCTTGGATGCGAGGCTCCGGCTGGGGCCGCCAAGCGAGGGGGCGCCGTTCCCGCTGGTCTGGGTTGTGCGCAACCGCACGTCCACCTTGTCGCCCTCCTGGCCAAGCGTGAAGTTGCGCTCGGAACTGTTGGCGGACAGCGTGACCATCCGCGCCGGGCCGTCCTGCCGGGTGTTGGCCGGACGCAGCCATGCCTCGATGGTGATCTCGCCGGAGCGGCGCACGGCCTTGAACACCTTGTCCGCCCGCTTGTCGGATCGTATGAGCGTCGGGCCGCGCACCTCGAGGGCGCCCTCGGAACGGCGCACGTTTTTGGGATTCTCAATTTTCAGGTTCAGCGGCTGGCCCGCGCCGGAGCGATCCCTGACGATGCCGCCCTTGGCCAAGCGGAAATCGTACAGCACCACCAAGCCGTCACTGCTCCGCCCGGCCGCCCACATGCCAAACGGTCTGACCAGCCCGGCCAGAATTAAAAACACTATTAGTTGGCTGAAAAAAGCCCTCACACGCCTGGTCTCAAATGATGTTCTCGTCTCATTTAATATTCGATTTTAGTTTCCAATTGGCGTGAACCTGCCCCGGCTCTCGCTTTGAAACAAGGTTTTTACCCGGTCGGTCGGTAATTCTTCCCTCGGCCCCCCGGTTTCGCTATAATTTCTTGCCTGATCTGACATCGTTGACATGGTTATCGATTCAAACAACGAGTCCGGTAACGCAGTGAGCGTATGAACTCCACCATCATCATCTTGCTTCTGCTCGTCCTGCTGGCGTCTTTGATCCTGTTCATCATCCTCCTTCTGGATCAACGCAGGAACTCGGAGAAGATGAGCCTTCTGGAAGCCGGCAACGCCGTTGATCCAACCGTTGGCGGGGAGGAGGCGCCTCCATGAAACCTGCAAGACCGGCAACATGAGGGATCTGAACCAATGGCTGTCGCTGGGTACTGATCTGAACCAAAAGGATGAGAACGGATATGCCCCGCTTCATTATGCCTGCGAATACGGACACGAGGATGTGATCCGGAAACTTCTCGATCGCAAGGCCAAGGTGAACCTCCTGACAAAAGCCACGCTCCTGAGTCCCATGGCCTGTCTCGTACTCGGCAGGCTCAATGACAGACTCAGTGAACCGGAGTTGGTCAGAACCATCAGTGTCCTCAGGAAAGCCGGAGGCGACATCAACCCCACCTCGGAGGAGGCCGTCCCCCCGGTAAAGGCAGTCATCACGCGTGGCAACCTGGAACTGCTGGATTTCTTCATGTCGCTGCATGTGCACATTTTCGTGGAAGACAGCGACAAACGCTCCATGCTGCATCACATCGCGCTCAACCCGAACGCGAACTCCCTGGCAATTACGGAGTTTCTCGTCGAGAGGGGCTTGGACGTCAACGCGCAGGATAGCGACGGGAACACTCCCCTGCACCTGGCCCTCTCACCCTTCCAGCGTGAGGTGGTCAGGCACCTGATCGATTCGGGCGCCGACCCGGAGATCAAAAAACTGGAAGGGAATCAGCCCTCACACAATGGTGCAGCAGGACATCATCAATTTCCTGAGCCACTCTTGAACCGGGATGAAAAGAAAAATGGTGGAGCCGACTGGTCTCGAACCAGCGACCCCCACAATGCCATTGTGGTGCTCTACCAACTGAGCTACGACCCCACCAAGGGGACGGCGATTGTAGGGAACCGCTTTTGACCGTCAAACGATTTTTCGAAATCGAGCAAACTTGCCTGAAACATGACACACTATGAGCTGAATCACGTTGCGCTTCACGTCGCCGACGTGGAGAAAAGCTGCGAGTTTTACAGCAACACACTCAAGCTGGAGCCAATAGAGCGGCCGGCTTTTGACTTCCCCGGCGCCTGGTTTCGACTGGGCGACTTTCAGGAACTGCACCTGATCGGTGGTCGCGAAAACGCCGTTAATTCCCAGCCACGCAGCAACCACTTCGCCCTCCGGGCCGACAACCTCGACGAGTGGGAGGAGTATTTCAGGAATATCGGACAGGAATACATCCCGCGCCGCACCCGTCCCGATGGCGCCTTTCAAATCTACGTCGCCGACCCCGACGGCCATCACGTCGAGCTGTTCACCGGCCCGTGAACCTGGCCAAGTGCTTGGCCGAGCGCTACTGGGTGCTGAAGCTCTCGGCCAATGCTAGCGCCTTGATCATCGCCTTGGACTTGTTGACCGTTTCCTGAAACTCACTCTCCGGCACCGAGTCGGCCACCCAGCCGCCGCCGGCCTGGACATACGCCTTGCCGTCCTTCAGAAGCGCCGTGCGGATGGTGATGCAGCAGTCTAGGTTGCCGTTGAATGAAAAGTAGCCGACGCAGCCGCCATACGGCCCGCGCGTTGTCTGCTCGAACTCGGAGATGATCTGCATCGCGCGAATCTTCGGCGCGCCAGACAGCGTCCCCGCCGGAAACGTCGCCCGGATTAGGTCGTACGGCGTGTGCTTCGCCGTCAGGTTGCCCTCGACCTGCGTGACGATGTGCATCACGTGGCTGTACCGCTCGATGATCATCAGATCCTTCACCTCCACTGAGCCGTAGTCGCACACGCGGCCGATGTCGTTCCGCGCCAGGTCCACCAGCATCACGTGCTCGGCGCGCTCCTTCGGGTCGGCCAGCAGTTCCTTCTCCAGCGCCAGGTCTTCCTCGGCGCTCTTGCCGCGCGGCCGGGTGCCGGCGATCGGGCGGATCTCCACCCGCCGTTCCTCGCAACGCACATGAATCTCCGGCGACGCGCCCACCAGCGAGTAGCCCTCGAACTCCAGCAGGAACATGTACGGCGACGGATTGATCGAGCGCACCGCCCGATACACGTCGAGCGGCGACGCCTCCACCTGGGCGGAAAACCGCTGCGATCCGACGACCTGGATGATGTCGCCGGCGTTGATGTACTCCTTGGCCTTCTCGACATTTTTTAGAAAACGATCCTTCTCCTGATTCGACTGGAATTCCTTCTCCGGCAGCTCAGCCGGGAACGACACCGGCTTGTATTCACTGGGCTGCTCGAGCAGCGCCACGATGCGCGCCACCTCGTCGGTGGCCCCTTCGTACACCTCCGCCGGCGAGTCGCCGGGGCCGATGATTCCGTTGACGATGATCGTCAGTGTCTGCGCCACACGGTCGAACACCAGCAGTTGGTCGGCAATGATGAAACAAATCGTCGGCGTGCCAAGTTCGTCCTCCGGCGGGCGCGGCACGACCGGCTCGATGTCATGAATGAATTCGTGGCCGACAAAGCCAAGCGCACCACCGGTAAACCGCGGCAGGCCATCGACATCCACCGGCCTGTAATTGGCCAGCACCCTCTCTACGACCTCGAGACCGTCGCAGACTTCACCCTCCGCCTTGGCCCCGCCACGACCGACGACCTTGTACGTCTCCCGCACTTGGCCGCCCTCGATCCACTCCACCTTGTCGCCGACTTGGACGATCATCCCGCGCGAGTTGCTGCCCACGAACGAGTAGCGGCCAAGATGCTCGCCGCCCTCGACCGACTCGAACAGGAACGACTCGCCCCGGCCCCGGATTTTGCGATAAGCCGTCAGCGGCGTTTCCTGATCGGCCAACAGCCGGCGCGTGACCGGAATCAGGTTTCCCTGTTCGGCCAGGCGGCAAAACTCATCCTTTGTTGGGCGGCAAAACTCCATGCGGCGGACAGTCTAAACGGCGTCCCTCCCCGAACGCCAACACAATACAGGCCAAGCGCTTGGCCAAGCGGGGTTACTTTTTGTAGACCTCGTCCGGATTGACAAGCCGCTCCTCGGTGACCTCGAAGCCGCCCTCCTCGTGGGTCGAGCGAAAAAAACAGGACTTGTATCCCACGTGGCAGGCCACGCCGTGCTGTACGACCTGAATCAGCAGCGTGTCGCCGTCGCAGTCAAACGCGAGGTCTTTCACCTCCTGCGTGTGACCGCTCGACTCGCCCTTCATCCAGTATTTCTGGCGGGAGCGACTCCAAAAATGCGTCTTGCCGGTCTCGATCGTGGACTTCAGCGAGGCTTCATTCATCCACGCCATCATTAGCACACGGCCGGTTCCCTCCTCCTGAACGATGGCCGGAATCAGGCCATCCGGGTTGAACTTGAGTTTCTCAATGAACTTCATCCTTAAAAATTATATCATACGGACGGGAATGCCGTCCTGTTTTAAAAACGCCTTCACGTCGGCAATACTATACTCACCGAAGTGAAAAATACTCGCCGCCAAAACAGCATCCGCCCTGCCTTCGTGCAGCACCTCGGCCATGTGCTCCAGGCAGCCGGCGCCACCGCTGGCCACCACCGGCACATCCACCGACTCGCTGATGCGCCTCGTTATCTCCAAGTCGTAGCCCGCCTTCGTGCCATCGGCGTCAATGCTGTTGAGCACAATCTCGCCGGCGCCAAGCTCCACCGCGCGCGCGGACCACTCGATGGCGTCCAAGCCGGTTTCCTTACGGCCGCCGTGCGAAAAAACCGCCCACTCGCCGTCACCCGTTTTCTTGGCATCAACCGAGACAACGATGCATTGACTGCCAAACTTCTCCGCGCCCTCGCCGATCAACTCCGGCCTGGCCAGGGCGGCGCTGTTGATGCTGATCTTGTCCGCACCCGCCTTGAGCATGACGCCCATGTCCTCCACCGTGCGTATACCGCCCCCCACCGTCAGTGGCATGAAACAGCGACTGGCCACCTGCTCCATCACATCGACCATCGTGCCGCGGCCGTGCGCGCTGGCGGTGATGTCGAAAAAAACCATCTCGTCGGCGCCCTGCTCGTCATAGCGAATGGCTAACTCGACCGGATCGCCGACGTTGCGCAGGCCACCCTCCTCCGCGCGGCCAAACTGCACCCCTCGTGTCACGGCTCCATCGTGCACGTCCAGGCAGGGAATCACTCGCTTGGTCAACATCGTAAAGAAAATCCCGGCGGGGCATGCCGCCGGGAAATGCTATATTCTTTATTCAACCGCCATACAAGCTCGCCAGTCAAAACCGGCAACCCGATATAGGTGATCAAGCTGCAGTAAACTTGCCCTTGCTTGGTTGTTTGAAGGCCTTTTTGTTCGTGTACAGCATTACGCGAAGGGAGTTCATGGGGTTCTTACCCGAGAACTTGTGACCCGCCTTCTTAGCTGCCTCAAGGATTTGCGCGGCGGTTAGAGCCTTGCCCTTGGTCACATTCAACACGATGTCCTTCAAGGAACGCTTGTTCTTTGCCTTTCTAGCCGGTGCCTTTTTAGTGGCTTTTTTTGCTGCCTTCTTGGCGGGTTTTTTTGCCGCTTTTTTTACAGCCTTCCTGGCTGTCTTCTTCTTCGCCGCTTTTCGTTTCGGTGCCGTCTTTTTCTTTGCCGGGCGACCACGCTTAGCGGTGGCTTTCTTGGCCGGGCGGCCACGACGCTTGGCTGCGGCTTTCTTTGGCTTGCGGCCACGGCGCTTAACCGGCGTAGAACCGGCACCACCCAGGGCAGCCTCAATTTCGGCCAGCCTTTTTTCAGCGTCCGCCACAGTTGCCTGCGCGTTGGCCAGCGTCTTCGACAATGTAGCCTTTTCGGATTGCAAGGCCGCACAAGCCCGTTGGAATAACTTAACCGTATCTTTGCTCATAATCTTATGGGTTATAACGCACCGTTTAATGGTGCAACGAAAGTATTACAATATAACAAACCATATACAAGAGAAATTATAATATTTTTTCCACGATGAATTTGAAAGCTATAATCCTATTTAATGGCTATATGAATGCTCATCGCTCCCGCCATGATTTCTATAACCTGAACGGATTTATAACCCATAAAACGAAGCACGGATGCCACCCCTTTTTGCGCGGTATATTTTTTAAGGGATTTAAGGATATATGCGTATGCCGATGCGTTGCCGCAACACAGCCAGCCAAAGACAGGCAGCATCCCTGCCAGATATAGAAAATAAACCGATCGGATTATACGATTGGCCGGCTTCCCGAAATCCAGTATTAGCAGACGCCCCCCCGGCTTCAGGACACGAGTGATCTCACGAAGACCGTCTTCCATGCTGGCGAGGTTTCTAAGCCCATAGCCGATCGTCACCAAGTCAAGAGAGTTGTCCCCAAGCGGAAGTTGCATGGCGTCCGCCTGGGCGAGACTAATTCGATATTCACCCCGTTTGGCCAAGCGCCTGGCGGCTTGCTGCAACATTGGCCGGTTCATATCCATCCCAATCAATGAACCTCCCCGCTCGGCCAGGCCGATGGCAATGTCGCCCGTTCCGCAGCATAAATCCAGGCCCGTTTCTCCCTCGCTGAAATTTGACAAGGCAACCACGCGGCGTTTCCAAACCCGATGCAGGCCAAGGCTCTGGATGTCGTTGACCAGATCGTATCGGCTGGCGATCGCGCCAAACAATTGATCGACCTTTCTTGCGTGACAGGCTGTATCCGTCTCGATCCCCACTGGTTGCCGACAAGTATCATCCGCTGACTCTGCAAACCAGCATATCCTGAGCATTGACAGGATGAGGAGGTTTGATTCCCCGACTATTAACGGCAACACTCCCCACCGAATGTTGTCGCTTGAAGAAGCTGTTGAACGATCGCTCGCAGCCGCGCCTTTGCTGGGCAGCGAGACCGTCCCCTTGGCAGGCGCCGGGGACCGGTTTGCCGCCTCGGCATTGAAAGCTGTAGTGTCGCTGCCAGGCTTCGACAATTCAGCCATGGACGGGTACGCAGTCAGAAGCGCCGACCTGAATGGCACCACCACCGAGTCGCCGGTTGAGTTGAGTTGTATTGGTGTGATCCCCGCCGGAGCCCATCCGGTGGACACGGTTGGCGAAGGTACCTGCATGAGGATTTTCACCGGCTCGCCGATTCCGAGAGGCGTAGATGCTGTGATCATGCAGGAGGATTGCAGTTCAACTCCCGGCGATGACTACACCGTCCGCTGTAATGACTCGATCAAGCCATGGGAGAATATCCGGCTGAAAGGCGAAGACGTCCGCGAAGGTGACCCGTTGATTACCGCTGGCACGCGTATAACGGCCGGCACGATCGGGCTACTGGTGGCGACCGGCCACCATTCGGTTGAAGTGGGGCTCAGGCCGAAGGTCGGCCTTGTGGCCACCGGTAGCGAATTGGTCGAGCCACCCGGCGAACTTCAACCCGGCGAAATATACGAGAGCAACCGCGCCATGCTGGCTTCACTGGTCTCCAAGGCAAACGGGTTGCCGACACCGTACCCCATCGTGCCGGATACGCTCAAGGCCACGGTGGCAGCGTTGGGGCGGGCGTTCGCGGAAAACGATGCTGTCCTGACTTCCGGCGGCGTATCAGTGGGCGACCACGACCATGTGAGACCAGCCATCGAGCGGCTCGGCGGCTCACTCGATTTCTGGAAAGTCGCCGTCAAGCCGGGTAAGCCGTTTGTGCTTGGCCAAGTCGGCGGCAAGCCGGTGTTCGGCATGCCGGGCAATCCCGTCTCGGCCATCGTCACTTATCTGCTCATGGTCCGGCCTGCCCTGTTGAAGATGCAGGGAGCCGCCGAATGGCGCTTGGCTAAGCGGCCGGGGCGCCTGGCGGATGAACTGGTCAACAAGGGGGATCGGCGCCATTTCGTGCGGGTGACGATCGATGATCTCGGGCTAGTCCGAAGCGCCGGGGGGCAACGCTCACACATGCTGGGCAGCCTAGCCAAGGCCAACGGCCTGGTCGATCTACCCCCGGGAACCCGCTTGGCCAAGGGCGACCCAGTGGACGTGCTGCTGATCGATGACTGATCAGTCGCCGCCCTGCTGGAGTTGATCGAGCTTGGTCTTGGCGGCGGCCCGCTTGGCTTCCTCGTCGCGGATCACCTCCTCAAGGGACCGGGAAACACAGGCCGCCATCAACTGTGCCGGGGTTTTCCCGGTCGCCTCGGAGGCAGCCTCGAGGAGTTCAATCAACCGGGGAGGCAGCGCCCAGTCGCCGGCGTCTTCCGGGGTTTCCGGCGGCGGTTCGGCCGGCGGCTTCGTATCCGGGTTCACCACGTTACGAATGGCGCTCCGCATGAAGCCGACCATTTGTTTGCCTTCGTTGTCGGCAAACGACTTCATCTCCCGGAGGAGATCCTTTGGCACCCAGGGGTCCTTCTCCTTGGGATCCTTCGATTTTGGGTCATCCGCCATGGTACTGCTGTAAGGATTTGCTCGAGGTCATGGTTGCGATCAACCGGTCGTTCAACTCGCGGGCGGGGTTGTACCCGGCGGCGCTCAGCTTCGCGTTGAGAGCGGCCACCTCGATCAACCGGGCCAGGTTGCGCCCGGGCCGGACCGGGATGCTCACGTGCCTCACGTTGATGCCGAGGATTTTCATGTAATCCTCATCCATCCCCAGGCGGTCGATGTTTTTGACCTCCTTCCACGCCTTGAGGGTGACCACCAAGTCCAGGCGCTTCTCGGTGCGGATGCACTTCGCGCCAAACATCGCCGCGACGTTGATGATCCCGATGCCGCGAACCTCCATGTGGTAGCGGGACAACTCGGAGCTGGTGCCGATGATTTCCCGGCCGTCCAGCAGGGTCACCTTGGTGATGTCGTCCGAAACCAGGCTGTACCCCCGCTCGATCAACTCGAGCACCGATTCGCTTTTGCCAATACCGCTTTCGCCGCGAATGAGCACCCCGATCCCGTGAATGTCCACCATGCTCCCCATGATGGTGTCCTGCGGCGCGAACAGCAGGTCCAGCTCGATCGTGGCCACGTTCACGAACCGCATGGTCACCATCGGGGTCTGGAGAATGGGCACACCGACCTCGTTGGCAATCGATTTCAGTTCCCGGTCGATCGGCAGGTTCCGCGTGAACACAATGCAGGGAATCTTGTATGAGCAAAGCTTCTTGTAGCTCTTGACGCGTTCCCGCATCGGCAGCGACTTGAGATAGTACGCCTCCGCATTGCCGATCACCTGGATGCGCTTGTAGGCGATGTACTTGGTGAAGCCGGCCAGGGCCAGGCTCGGGCGGTTGACCGTCGGCTCGATGATCGTCCGGCCCAATCCACTTTCCCCGGCGATCAACTTCAACTTCAGATGCTCAGCCTGCTCCCTGAAGAACCGTTCGGTCGTGATCTTCTCGTGCTTCGGTTTTTTCTTCGTCGCCATGCTATAAATTAAACTCGGGGCCAAGGTAGACCTCCCGCGCGGTGGGATCGTTCACGAGAAACTCCGCCTCGCCCTCGCACCGCACGTCCCCCTTGTGAATGATATAGGCGCGGTCCACTAGCTTGAGCGTCTCGCGAACGTTGTGGTCGGTGATGAGGATGCCCATCCGCCGCTCCCTGAGCTTGCGCAAAATCTTCTGCACCTCGTAAACCGCGATCGGGTCGATCCCGCTGAACGGCTCGTCGAGCAACAGCATCCTCGGGCTGGTCACCAACGCCCGGGTGATCTCGAGCCGCCGCTTCTCGCCGCCGCTCAGCGTGTACGCCTTGCTCCTGGCCAGGGCGGTCATGTCGAGTTCCTCAAGCAGCGACTTGAGCCGGGCCTTCTGCTCCAGCTTGTCGGACGTGCAGGTCTCGAGGATCGCCAAGATATTTTGCTCCACCGTCAACTTGCGAAATACCGACGGCTCCTGCGTCAGGTAGCCGATGCCCCGCCGCGCCCGCTGGTGCATGGGCAGATTGCCGATCGACTTGCCCTCGAACACCACCTCGCCCTCGTCCGGCTTCACCAGCCCAACGATCATGTTGAACGAAGTCGTCTTGCCCGCGCCGTTCGGACCCAGCAGGCCGACGATCTCCCCCGGCGACACGGAGAACGTCACGCCGTTGACCACGCGCCGTTTTTTGTACGCCTTGGCCAAGCCCTTCGCCTCGAGCAAACTCATGGCATCCCTTTTTTCATTTCGTCCTGTTTTTTTCGCCCGCGCATTTTTGCGATCGTTTTCGGGTTCAGCGTCATCTTCCAGCGGCCGGTGGCCTTGAGACGCTTGGTTTGCGGGTTGTACACAACCTCCCTGCCGCGCAACACGCCCTCGGGCGTCTTCAGCACCGGGTCGCCTGTCAGGCGCAACAACCCCGTACCAAGGTTGTAAATCGCCGCTTGGCCAAGCGCAACCACCTCCGAACCCTCCCGCCACGTGCGGATCTCCACGCTTGGCCTGCCGGTCAACCGCATCGTCTGATCAAGCCTGGTATAAACCAACCGGTCGCCCACGTACCGCATTGCGTTTTCGCCGGTTGTCGAGACGTCCACGTCGCCAGCCGCATCCAGCGAAACTAAGCCAGCCTCGCTCGGGTCGATCTCCGTCGCCACGCGCCGCGCCTGAACCCGCAACCCTTCGTCGCCGGTTAACACCACATTGCCGGTGAAGATCGCCGAGTCGAGCCCCGTGCCGCCAACCGCCTGCCGATACTCGAACGAGTCGCAAACGACCAAAAGAGGCTCACCGCTTGGTTCTGTTTTTGCCGCCTCGCCGCTGTCGGCAGGCAACAGAAACCGTCCGTCGCCCTTGGGCCGGGGCAACTGCATCTTCACCCCCCCGCTCGCCCGGAAAACGCCATCGACCGGTGACAATTCGACCGAGCGCGCCTGGCCGCTTTGCGTGCCCAGTTTCCACTTTGGCTCACCCTGGAACTGAATTCTCTTTTGCACCATGTCGTAAGTGGCCGTCTGCGCCGTGAGTTGATCCTCCCCTTGCTCAAGCTTGACGCCGACTGCGGCATTAACCGATTCCACAACTCCACCGGTGCCCTTGGCCAAGTGCACGTTCAAAAAACTGCATCGCAGCCGGCCTTCTCCGCGAGCCAGGCGAACCGCGCCGATGTACCGCGCAAAGCCGGTTTTCCCCGGGGTCGCAGACTGGAACAAAAAAATATTGGAGCGGATTTCGAGCGGCCGGCCATCGCCGCCGCTCGCCGTCTCGTCTCTCAACGCATTAAAATCAAGGAATCCCCCCTCGCCCTCGGAGTCTGCCGGGAGTTTCATGTAAACATCCCCCTCGGCGTTCACGGATTGTGTCTCACGATGAACCATCAGCAGGTTGGCGCGGCCGGATCGCTCGCCCATCGTCCAGCTTGGGTTTCCCTTGAGCACAATCAAACCAGCAGCCAGGTCATAGTCGGCCTGCTCACTGGTGGTTTTGATTTGTTCGGATTGCAGCACCACACTGCCGATTGCCCGGATCGTTTGCACCCCCCAGTCGTCCTCTCCCAGGCCAGCCGCGATGGAGTCGCTTCCCAGCGTGCCTTCGGCATCGATCACCGAAACGGAACCGCGAAAAACCGCCCGGCCAGGCTCGAGTTCAAATTGGCGCGAGGTGATTCGAAGCAGCTCCGTCTCGGCGCTGGGTGTGTCCGTCTTTTTCTGCGCTTGGCCAAGCGGCAGGCGGCTGAAGTTTTTGTCCAGCTTGGCCTCGACGCTGCCAAACACGCTCAGCGTCGGCCCGGCCAGGTTCCCGGAAAAACCGACGCCCTTGAGCTGCATCTGGCCATCGCCCGTGGAGAGCGATAGTTCGCCGGGCGAGCGGATCGTTTTTTTGTCCTGATCGTAGAGGCACTCGCTGGCGGTGAAGACGAGATTGGTTTTCCCATCGGCAGTGACGGTGACCAGACGCGGGTCGCTCAACGCCAACGTGCCGTCCGCCTGAAAAACCGCCTCGCTGCCGGTGAGGATGGAGATTCGGAGACTGTCAGCCGATTTTTCCGCAATGCGGAACCGCCCGGTACTCGCCGCCGCCTGGCCAAGCGCCTGGCTTGGCTTGGCGGCCAAAAGACACGCCGCAAAAACCGGGATCATCCATTGCGCCTTCGTCAACACAACTGCGGCGAGTGTGAAATCGGCGCGCGGGCTTGCAAAGGTTTTACTGCGCTCCATCGAAAAAACTCAGGCCTTGGGCGGCAACTGAAACTCGTCCGCATGGTACGAGCTGCGCACCATCGGGCCGCTGGCCACGTGCAGGAAGCCCATCTCCCGCGCCTTGGCCCCGTACTCGTCGAACTGCCCCGGTGTCAAGTACTCGGCCACCGGCAAATGGCAGAGGCTCGGCTGCAGGTATTGGCCCAGCGTGAGAATGTCACACTTGGCCAGGCGCAGGTCAGCCATCGCCTCGAGTAGCTCCGCCTCTGTCTCGCCGAGGCCAAGCATCAAGCCGGACTTGGTGTGAATCACATCGGCGCCCCGCTCCTTGGCCTTGCGCAGCACTGTGAGCGAGCGCTCGTACTGGGCCCGAGAACGAACGCTCGGCGTGAGCCGCCGCACCGTCTCGAGGTTGTGATTGAAAATCTCCGGCCTGGCATCGAGCACCATTTGCAGCGAATCGGCCTTGTCGAGGAAGTCCGGCACGAGCACCTCGATGACGATGCCGCGATTCCGGCGGCGAACCGCCTCGATGGTCGCCCGAAAATGGGCAGCCCCACCGTCGGTGAGATCATCCCGGGCGACGGCGGTGATCACGACGTGCCCGAGCTTCATCCGGAATGTCGCCTCGGCGACCCGCTCCGGTTCGTCGCCCTGAAGCGGCAGCGGCTTGGCGGTGTTCACCGCGCAAAAACCGCAGGCGCGCGTGCAGCGGTCGCCGGCGATCATGAACGTCGCCGTGCCCTTGCTCCAGCACTCCCAGTGGTTCGGGCACTTGGCGCTCTCGCAAACCGTGTGCAGGTTCAACTCGCCAAGCAAACTGCGCGTGCGCGTGAAAGCGCTGCTGCTTGGCAGCTTCAGCCGGAGCCATTCGGGAATGCGTTTGCGTTTTTGAATCGTTACCGTGTCGGGCATGCCTTACTGAATCGTCAACCAAGTTCCTCCCAAAACCGGGCAAGCTCGGGAGCCCCGAAGTCGGCCAGCATCTCTCCGTCGACCTCGATCACAGGGGCGCTGCTCTGGCCGCTCAGCCGCACCATCTCGTCCCAAGCGGCGCGGTCGGACGTCACGTCGAGCGCGTTGTATTTGATCTTGTTGCGGTCAAGCCACTCCATTGCCTCAGCGCACCAGCCGCAGAACGGCTTGATGAAAAGTCGGACAGTCGTGGATTGGTACATCACCTTGGCCTTGGCCAAGCGCACTTTGCGGCCAAAGCCAAGCCAGCGCAATATCATGCGTCACTCACCTCTGTGATGAGGGTGGCATCCATCGGTTACAGGGTTGGGCCGAGCATCCACGGGGCGAACTCCTCGTCGCCCATGCCGGCAAGTTCGCTCTTGGTTTTTTCGCCGCCGGCCACGGCGAGAATCTTGTCGTAAACCCGCCGGCCGACCTCCCCGACCGTCTCGGTGCCGTCGAGAATTGTGCCGGCGTTTATATCCATGTCCTCCTCCATCCAGTTGTACATCGGGGAGTTGGTGGCGACCTTGATGCACGGGGAAGGTTTGCAGCCGTACACGCTACCGCGGCCGGTGGTGAACACGCCGACGTTGCAACCGCCGCTGACCAGACCGGTCATGCTCACCGGGTCGTTGCCGGGCGTGTCCATGAAGCACAAGCCCTTGGCCTCGATGGGCTCGGCGTAGTCGTAGACGGCAGCCAACGGCGCCTGGCCCGCCTTGGCAATCGCGCCGAGGCTTTTCTCGAAAATCGTGGTCAGGCCGCCGTCCTTGTTTCCCGGCGAGGGGTTGTTGTCTATCGTCGAGCCGAACAACGCCGTGTGCTCCTCCCACCAGCGGATTTTCGAAACGAGTTTCTCGCCGACTTCGCGTGTCACAGCACGGCGGGTGAGCAGATGTTCCGCGCCGTAAATCTCGGTGGTCTCGCCAAAGACGGAAGCAGCACCCTGCCGTACGAGTTCGTCGGAGGCGACGCCCAGCGCTGGGTTGGCCGAGATGCCGCTGTTGGCATCGGAGCCGCCGCAGTTCATCGCCATGGCGAGTTTGGAAACCGGTTGTGTCGTCCGCTGCAGTGCGTTGACATCAGGCAGCATTTTCTCAACTGCCTTGACCGCCGACTCGACGGTTTTTCGGACACCTCCGGTTTGTTGAATGGTCAGGAACGTGGGAGCCTGTTCGCCATCCTGCAACTGGTCGAGGTGGTGCTTCTCGACCAAGCCGGGAACCTGATTGACCTCGCAACCCAGCCCGACCAACACATAACCGCCGATGTTTGGATGGCGCGCCATTCCCGCAATGACACGCTGCAACACCTCGTGGCCGTGGTTCGGGTCGTAGCTGCACCCGCCCTTGTGCGTAAAGGCAACCACACCATCGACATTGGCAAAATCACTTTGGAAGTCACTGGATCGAAAGTGGTCTGCCACATATCGAGCGACTGATGCGGAGCAGTTCACGCTCGAAATAACGGCGATATAATTGCGCGTTCCGGCTTTGCCCCCAGGCCGCGCGAAGCCAGAAAAAGTATCCTTATCTCTCTCCAGCGGAGACGGTTTGACTATTTCTTCGCAAAAACCGTAATCCCTGCCAACCGCTCTCAGTTCAACATTGTGGGTGTGTACCCAGTCCCCGGGCTCGATGGCGGTCTTCGCAAAGCCGATGATTTGGCCATACTTCACCAACTGCTCGCCTGCGTTGATCGACAGCAAGGCAACCTTGTGCCCTCCAGGAATGGTTTGTCTCAACTTAACGCGACTATCACCCACAACCACCGAAGCACCTTTTTTCAATGTACGACGCGCAGTGGCGACATTGTCGTGCTGATGAAGAATGATGAAGTCTGAAGCAATGTCGGTCACGGACACGCCGAACAGTTAGCACAAAAAAAGCCCGCCGTTAAGCGGGCTTTCCAAAATCCATATTAAAGGAATCGATCAGGGAGCGTTGTAACGCGCAGGATCGAGACCCGCAGTCGCGGAAACAGGCGTCGGGGCAGTACTTGGGAATACATCCGTTCCAACCACAGACCCATCAGCACCTAGGGCCGAAATCGGAGAATTCACCGTAGTGATGACGCCCTTCGAATCAGAACCGCCCCCGGCGAGCACCGCCTGGTTTACTGTCCTGAACAGGGACGGCACTGCCGCCACAACTGAATTGTAAACCATCTGATGCTTCTTAACATTGGTGACCTTCAGGATCGCGATCGTGATCTTATCGATCTTCGCAGGAGCAGCCTTCGCAGCAGCCCTGGCAATATCTCTCGTGTACTGCGGGGTCAGCTTGACTGCCTCCGCTGCGATGTCTGCCGCCGCATCGGGCACCAGACTGCAGATGAAACTTACCACTGAAACGCAAACGGCTGGCTTCCTGGCAACAGCAACCCGCAGAACCTCCATCGCGGTCTCGGCCTTATCGACCTTCTTCGCCTTCGCCACCAACATGTTGGCAATGTACGGCATCTCAGCACCGGGTGCTTTTTCAAAGGCCGCCCTGATTACCTTTTTGTCCACAGCAGCTGAAGTGGATGCTATTGATCCCAAGAAAGTAACCGATATTGCTAAGCCGACAATTAACCGTGTGTTCTTTTTCATATTTGTATTGCTAGGGTCTTTACCGTAACCGGTTCGGGGAGTCTCGGCAGTGATTCGGAGAGTGTCAACCTGAAAAATAGATCTTTTTTCATTTTTATTTCCAACGAAAAAACAGCCGATTTGCCCTTGTAATACATTAAAACTGCCCCATATTGGCGGTCTAGTAACCTAACAGAAACCATGCAAACTTCTTTTTTGTCACGAAAAACTATCATTCTTGGAATCTATGTTGCAGCCCAAGTCGCACAGGCACAATCACTTCCTGAAGTCCATAATGTGGATCTTCAGCCGCTCAAGGCGCAGATTCAGCGACTCATTCAGGCCAAGGATTATCTTGGCGAACCGTTTTCGCCGAAAGTTAAGAAACAACTCAGCCAAGCGCTTGGCCAAGCGGACGCCAACGAAGCCGTCGCCGCTGTCCAGCAAATCCTTGATGCCCAATGCCTGATCGGCATCAACATCAACCCGGAGTCGCGGGTCAAGGTGAAAGCCGGCCCGGCCAAGCGTGAGTTGGTCGAGCAGGGCTGGCGCAGTTTTCTGGTCAAGGTAAACAACCTGGCCGGTGTCACCGCCGAACTCCGTGCCAGCAGCCCAAACTCCCGCCCCCACGCCGGCGCGCCGCAGAGCCAGATCGTCGATCGATGGCTTGGCTTGTCGATGCATAATTCCCAACCGCTCACCAAGACGCTAAGCGGCTTGGCCTTGGAGTATCGCATCGTGCAGCTTTACAGCCGCGACGCCGGTAAGCGCGACGCCAAGCTCAGCTTCGACGTTGGCCAGGGGACGCAGGATCTGGGCTTCCGCAACGAGGTCAGCCTGCTATTCGACTGCAAGCCGGCCCGCAAAGTCACGCTCAAGGTGCTCGACGAAAACGGCAAGCCGACCACCGCCGGTTTTGAATTTCGCGACAAACTTGGACACGTCTATCCGTCGCAGGCCAAGCGGCTTGCGCCGGACTTTCATTTTCACCCGCAAATCTACCGCGCCAACGGCGAACACGTGAAACTGCCGAGCGGCTCCTACACCGTTCGCAATTATCGAGGCCCCGAGTCGATCCCGCAGACCCGCACCATCACCGTCGGCAATGCGGACATCACCGAGTCGTTTCAGGTAAAGCGCTGGGTCGATCCGTCGCTGATGGGCTGGTGGTCGGGCGATCACCATATCCACGCCGCAGGTTGTGCCCACTACAAAAACCCCACCGAGGGCGTCCACGCGGCGGACATGATGCGGCACTGCCTCGGCGAAGACCTCAAAGTCGGCGCCAACCTCACTTGGGGGCCGTGGTTCGATTATCAAAAACAGTTCTTCACCGGCAAAATCGACGCCGTCTCCCAGTTTCCCTATTTACTCCGCTACGACGTTGAGGTTTCCGGCTTTGGTTCTCATCAATCCGGCCATTTGTGCCTGTTACGGTTAAATGATCAGATGTATCCCGGCGGCGAATCCAAGCACCACTGGCCCAAGCTCTGCCTCAACACCCTCCGCTGGGCCAAGCGCCAGGGCGCCCTCGTCGGCCCGGCGCATTCCGGTTGGGGACTCAACCAAACCGGCTCCACCCTGCCGACCTACGAGGTGCCGCCGTTCAGCGGCATCGGTGCCAACGAATATATCGCCGACGTCACCCACATGGTTCCCGGACCGGACGGCAAACCGGTGCCGGCCGTTGACTTCCTCTCGATGGTCGATACGCCGTCGGTTTGGGAACTCAACATTTGGTATCACACGCTCAACTGCGGCTTCCGCACGCGCATCAGCGGCGAGACCGACTTCCCCTGCATCTACGGCGAACGCGTCGGCCTTGGCCGCTCGTACGTCAAGCTCGACGGCAAACTAACCTACAACGACTGGTGCGAAGGCATCCGTGCTGGGCGCAACTACGTCGGCGACGGACGCAGCCACTTGATCGACTTCCAAGTCGATAACGTGCAGATGGGAGTGAACGGCAGCGAGTTGCGCTTGGCCAAGGCAGACACCGTGCTCGTCACGGCCAAGGTCGCCGCCCGGCTTAACGACGAACCGATCCCGGGCTTGGCCAAGCGCAACTACGCCCAGAAACCGTACTGGCACATTGAGCGCGCCCGGCTCGAGGGCACCCGAAAAGTCCCGGTCGAGGTGATCGTCAATGGCTATCCGATTGCGAAAAAAGAAATCATCGCCGACGGCGATTTGCGGGACATCGCCTTTGAGGTTCCGATCGAGTTCAGTAGCTGGGTGGCGCTGCGCATCCTTCCATCGTCACACACCAACCCGGTTTTCGTGCTCGTCGATGGCAAGCCGATCCGCTCCTCCAAACGCAGTGCCGAATGGTGCCTTGCCGGAGTGAAAAAATGTCGCTCGCAAAAACGCCGCTTCATGGGCGAAGACGAGATCACCGACTTCAACGCAGCCTACGATCACGCCGAGAAAGCCTACCACCGCATCATCGGCGAAAGCGTCACCGACTAGCCGAGGAACAGGTTCGTCGCGGGACCGCTGACACCCGGCTTGCAGCGGAACACTCCGCCGGCGAGTGGCTGATCCACCCTGCCCGCCTCGTCGAGGTCGCGGCTGGAGGTGGTGATGTACAGTTCGTCCCAGTTTTCTCCGCCGAAACAGCAGGACGTCACGCACTCGACCGGCACTTCCACCTTGGCCAAGAGCGCCCCGCCCGGCGCGAACCGCGCCACGCCCCAGCCCTGCCACAGCGCCACCCAAAGCATCCCCTCGTTGTCGATGCACATGCCATCCGGATAGCCCATCCCCTCCGGCAACTCGAACGCTGTCCGGCGATCCGACACCGTGCCGCTGGCCATGTCGCAGTCGAACACATCCATACGGCGCGTCGGCGAGTCGATGTAGTAATATGTCTTTTGATCCGACGTCCAGGCCATGCCGTTTGAGATGCTGACTTGGTCGAACAACTTGTCGGTGGAGAGATTGCGGTTGAGCCGGTAGAGGCTGCCGACGTTCGGTGCCTCGTCCATCCCCATCGTGCCGGCCCAAAGCCGGCCCTCGGGATCGACCTTGCCGTCGTTGAAACGGTTGTTCGGCAAATCCTGCTCCGGGTCGATGATCGGCGACAGGTCGCCGCTGGCCAAGTCGAGTCGCACGAAGCCGATGCTCGTGCCGAGGATCAAGTCGCCGCGCTCCGCCGGGACGGCCAAGCCGGGTTTTTCGCCGATGTCCCAAGTTTGGTTTTCGCCGCTGGTCGGGTTAAAACAGCAGACGCGGGCACTCTCGATGTCCACCCAGACCAAGTCCTGCGTCTCCGCCCGCCATACGGGCCCCTCGCCAAGGATGGCCTTGGTGTCCAGCACACACTCTGCCGTCAACGTTAGCACAGACGCAGTTAGTCGTTCACCATCGACACGTCGAGCGTGCCGCTGATCGATTCCTTGCCGGTGGAATTTTGGAACGGTGCCAGGCCGAACTCCGGAATCACCGCCAGCAGGTGATCAAAAATATCGGCCTGGATCGCCTCGTACTCGGCCCAGACCGTCGTGTCGGTGAAAATGTAAATCTCGATCGGCAACCCGTTGTCTCCCGGCGCAAGCTGGCGAATGAGGAACGTGCGATCCTGCCGAATTTGCGGATGGCTTTTGAGGTATGCCATGATGTAGGCACGGAACGTGCCGATGTTGGTCAGGCGGCGGCCGTTGACGAGTTCCGACAAGTCCGTGTTGGCCGTTTGGTTGTGCACGTTGACTTCGTCGAGCCTGGATTGCAGATAACCTTTGAGCAGGTCGAACCGCTGGAACTTCTCGAGCAACGCCTCGTCGGCGAATTGGATCGAGCACATGTCGATGCGGATGGGGCGCTTGATTCGGCGGCCGCCGGAATCCTTCATTCCGCGCCAGTTGCGGCAGGCTTCGGTGATCAATTTTGACGCCGGGATGCTCACCACCGTCTTGTCAAAATTCTGCACCTTCACCGTTGTCAACGACACGTCGATCACGTCGCCGTCGATGCCGTGGCCCTTCATCTCGATCCAGTCGCCCTTGCGTACAGTGTCGTTGGTGGCGATCTGAATCCCCGCCACCAGGCCCATGATCGCGTCCTTGAACACAAACAGGAATCCCATGACCATCGCGCCCAAGCCGGCCATCAGTGTGCCGATCTCGCGGCCCATCACGATCGAGATAATGAACACGCCCCCGACGAAGAAGGCCACCAGCATCAATGCCTGCAGCAGTCCCTTTATCGGGATGCGCTTTGAAATATCATAACGCTGATAAATCGTCTGCAACCCGTTGAGCAGCGCCTGCAGAGTGAACAGCAGCACCACCACGAGGTACACCTTGGCCAGGCCCTGCACGAAACCGGCCAGGCTCTCCACCCCCTCAAACACCACCGGCGCCAGCACGTGCACCACGAGGGCGGGGACGACATTGGACAAGCGGGCGAACACCTTGTGCTCGATGAGGACCTTGTCCCAGTCGGTGCTGGTCTTGCTCGACAGGAACCGGATGGCGCGCAGCACCACCCGCTTGGCCACGAGGTAGGCCAGCCAACTCAGGAACACGAGCAACAGGGCGCCGACCACGTTGACCAGCAGGCCGGCCCAGCCCGCGTCGATGCCGAAGCCCTCGAAT
>QOAX01000295.1 GCA_003972865.1 Verrucomicrobiota bacterium
GCGGAAACTGGTGCAGGCCAGCACGGCGTGGCCACGGCGACCGTCTGCGCGAAGTTCGGGCTGAAATGCGTGGTCTACATGGGCGCGACGGACGTGGAGCGGCAGGCGCCCAACGTCTTCCGGATGCGCCTGCTGGGAGCCGAGGTGGTGCCGGTAACCTCCGGGCGGGGCACGCTGAAGGACGCGATGAACGACGCGCTCCGCGACTGGGTGACGAACGTCCGCGACACGTTCTACTGCATCGGCACGGTGGCGGGGCCGCATCCCTATCCAGCGATGGTGCGCGACTTCCAGGCCGTCATCGGCAAGGAGGTCCGCTGGCAGCTGGCCGAGCAGGAGGGCGAGGGCCGTCTGCCCGACACCGTGATCGCGGCGATCGGCGGCGGTTCGAACGCCATGGGGCTCTTCTATGAGTTCCTCGACGAGCCGGTGGATCTGCTGCCGATGGTGCGCTCCGGCGGGAAACCGAACCTGCTGCTGATGCGCACCTTCTCGAAAATTTACGGCTTGGCCGGGCTGCGCATCGGCTACGGCATCGGGCATCCCGACTTCGTCTCCGCGCTGGAAAAAGTTCGCCAGCCGTTCAACACAAATGCCGTGGCCCAAGCCGGCGCGATGGCTGCTCTTGACGACGACAAGCACCTGGCAAACACCCGCCGCACGAATGCTGAGGGGCTGAAGTTTTTCGAGGCGGTTTGCGCGGAGCAGGGCATCGAGTTCGTGCCGTCGTATGCCAATTTCGTGATGGTGCGGGTTGGCGACGGGCAGGCGGTGTTCGAGGCGATGCAGCGGCAGGGCGTCATCACGCGCGCCATGGGCGGCTACGGTTTGCCCGAATGGATTCGCCTCTCCATCGGCACGGCAAAAGAAAACCAGCGGGCCGCCGAATCCCTCAAGGCATCGCTGGCCTAATCCCCGTCGGTCAGGGGCCAGTCGAAGTGGATTCGTTTGCCTTTGCGGAGGAGGATCAGTGGCAGTTTGTCGCCTACCCTGTAGTTGAGCTTCACGTGCATGTTGAAATGCTGCGAGTTCATCCGCAGCGGTTTGCCTTCCATGCCAATGATGATGTCGCCCTGCCGCAGGCCGGCACGCTTGGCGTTGCGGCCCTCGGGTCGGCCGGTGTTGATCCAGCGCACCTCGAGCGGCTTCACGCCCTTGGCCAAGCGCAGTGGCTTGATCTGCTTGTCTTTCATCGGCGCGCACCACGTGGCTAAAACCGGCTTGATCGACCAAATCGAGCCGCGCCACGAAATATCGGTCTTCTTCCAGTCGGCGTTCATCGCCAATTTCTTTTCGATCGCGTGATCGCCGCGTGTCGCCTTCAACGTCACGTTGGCTGAGGTGTTCGGGAGGTTGTGCAGCACCCATTGCAGGTCGGCGATGGAGGTGAGCACTTGGCCGTCGGCGCGGGTGAGCACGTCGCCCGGGTGGAGACCGGCTTTGTAGGCGGGAGAGTCGGCCTGCACGGCGGTGACGACGAGACCGTCGCTGGGGTCGAGTTGCAGGCCAAGGTTGTCCGGCAGCGGGTAGCGCCAAAGTGCGTCGTGGTTGAGCCGGCCGGCGTCTTGCAGTTGTTCATGCTCGGCGTCGTGGATGTTGTGGCAGTGCACGCAGTTGTTGCGCGCGGTGCTGCCGGCGAGCTTGCTGCGATGTTTCATGCCGGGCATTTGCAGCGCGGACTTGTACGTCTTCGGCTTGCCGAGTTTGCCGGCGAGGGCGGCTTGGTTTGCCGGGTAGCCATTGTGCAGGGCGAGCACGCGGCGCATGGTTTTCTCGAGTGACTCGACCGAGTTGTAGGCGTCCGCCCCCATGGCCGACTGGGTGCCGTAACGGGCGTACACGGTGCCGTCGGCGTTGATGAACATCGCGGCCCAATTCAGGTCGTAGTCGAACTGGAACTGCGACAAATCCACGCCCTTCATTTCCACCTGCCGCACGGCCACAAATTTTTCCTGCGTGAAGTTTTTGATGCGCTGATTATTCTTGGCCACCTCGGCGTCGAAGCCTTTGCAGTCGGCGCACGGCACGCAGCGGAAGGTGACGAACAGTGGCTTGTTGGCGCGCTTGGCCTCGGCACGGGCGGCGGCGAGATCGTTGTAAATCCAGAAATCTGCGTCGCGGGCATTTTCGTCCTGCAACACATCGAGCAGCTTGTTTTGTGCGTGAGCCATTTGGCCAAGCGCGAGCGTTGCCGCCGCTGCAAACAGGAGCAGGGGGGAGGGTATGGTTTTCATTGGCATGGGGGTGTTGATCTGTTGGGCGGATGAGACGTCCGCCTGTTAAAAACCGCAAGCGCATTTTCTTCCCGCTTGCCAAGCGGGGTTTTTTTTCTTACTGCTGCCTGCCGGATGAGTAAGCCACTTGCAGGAAAAACCGGGGTTGTCTTTGGCGTCGCCAACAAGAATTCAATCGCGTGGGGCATCGCCCAGGCTTGGCATGAGGCCGGCGCCAAACTGGCGTTCACCTATCAGGGCGAACGGTTGAAGGGGAAAGTTGAAAAACTGGTTTCCGATTTCGGCGAGGACACTTTGGTGACGGAGTGCGACGTCAGCAGTGACGGGGACATCGACCGCGTATTTGGCGAGGTCGGCTCTCAGTTCGGCGGCAAGCTGGATCTGCTTTTGCACTCAGTGGCATTCGCGCCGCGCGAGGCGCTTGAGGGTCGTTTTGTCGATACCACGCGCGAGGCGTTCGCCACCGCGCACGACGTCAGCGCCTACTCGCTGGTGGCCCTGGCCAAGCGCGCCGCTCCGCTGATGACCGATGGCGGCAGCATCATCGGCATGAGCTACTACGGCGCGGAAAAAGTCATCAAGCATTACAACGTCATGGGCGTGGCCAAGGCGGCGCTCGAGGCGAGCACGCGTTATCTCGCGGCCGACCTTGGCGAAAAAAAGATCCGCGTCAACTGCATCAGTGCCGGCCCGGTGAACACTCTCGCGGCCCGCGGCATCGCCGGTTTTTCGGAGATGCTCAAGCACTACGAGGCCCGCGCCCCGCTCAGGCGCAATGTCTCCCACGAGGAACTGGGTCAGACCGGTGTGTTCCTCGCCAGCGACGGCGGCGCGGCCATCACCGGCCAGGTTATCTATGTCGATTGCGGCTACCAAATCATGGGTGGAATGTAAGGCTTGATGCCTTACGAGGTCGCTTTCCAGTTTTTAAGTTCCTCGGTGAGGCCTTCGCGGAAGGTGGGGTATTTGTATTGGAAGCCGCTGACCCACTTGAAGAGGTCGTTCGAGACGCGCTTGTTGGTGATGCCGCGTTTGCGGGTGGACCGATCCGGCTCGGGGACAAAGGGCGGCATCGGGCGTCCGGTGGCTTCACTCAGCCACGTAAAAAAATCCAACTGCGTCACCGGCTCGTCGTCGGTGATGTTGTAAATGTTGGCCCCCTGTCCCGGGTGAGTGAGCACGCGGACGATGGCTTCCGCCAAATCGTCCCGGTGCACCATGTTGAGAAAGCGCTTTCCGTCGCTCTCGATGGTGGCGTTTCCGCTCATGAATTGTTGGAACAGATAGCCCCGTCCCGGGCCGTAAATCCCGGATGATCGCAGAATGGCGACCGATGGGCCGGCTGTCGCGATTTCCCGCTCAGCTCCCCGGAGTGTTTTGGTGGTGATGTTATCAGGGGTATCGGCTCCATTTTCAAAAACCCATTCAGCGTTCGTCTGGCGATAAACTCCGGTGCTGCTGATGAACACGGCGGATGAGGTGTCCGCCGTTTTGAGCCATTGCGCGATGTGTTTCGTGCCAAGGCCGAAAACTTGTTTATATGCATCTTCGCCGCCACGGGAGGAGGAGATGGCGATGACGACCCAGTCGTATTGGCCGTCGAGTTTGGCGAATTCGCCTTCCTGGGTGATGTCGATGTTGAGGGGGCGGATGCCGAGCTTGGCCCGGCGGTCGTTGTGTTCGCTACTGCGCCGGATGCCGGTGACGTCGTGGCCAAGCGCGATCAGCCGTTGGCCAAGCGCTTCGCCGACGTAGCCGCAGCCGATGATCAGTACCCGCACACGGCCACTGTATCGCTTGGCCAAGCGGAGGGACGAATCATTTTGGACTTTGCCGGGTGCGGGGTGGCCCGTACGTTTTGCCGCGGAACATGAGCCGAGTGAAGAAACTAAAGCCGAAACAGGTTTACATTATGGCCAATGGTGACCTACGGCTGTCGGCAAACCAGGTTTGCTGGGCGGAGCAGTCGAAAATGGAGGCGACGTTGGCCAAGGCGCTCAAGGTCGAGGGCTGGACGGTGGTGCGCGCCCACGCGTACGACCGCAAAAAGAAGCACGGCTTCATCGACTCGCAGAAGCGCGGGATGGAGGTGTTTCAGACGATGGATTCGGATGCGCCGTTAATCGTGGCGGAGTGTGTCTGGCAGTACAGCCAGCATATTTTACCGGGACTCTCGACGCATCGCGGCCCGATTTTGACGGTGGCTAACTGGAGCGGCACGTGGCCGGGCCTGGTCGGGATGCTGAACCTGAACGGCTCACTGACGAAGATGGGCGTGGAGTACAGTACGTTGTGGAGCGAGAAGTTCACCGACAAATATTTTCGGGACGGCCTGCGGCAGTGGCTGGGCGAGGGCACGGTGACGCACGACCAGAGTCACGTGCGTAGTCTCGACCTGCTCAAGCTGCCGCCCGGCGAGGCGAGGCTTGGCCAAGCGGCGGCGCGGCGGTTGCACGACGACAAGGCGATCATGGGCGTGTTCGATGAGGGCTGCATGGGCATGCACAACGCGATCATCCCGGACGAGTTGCTCAACCCGACCGGCCTGTTCAAGGAGCGCCTGAGCCAGTCGGCGTTGTTCGCCGCGATGGGCGAAGTGAGCGATGACGAGGCGAACGAGGTTTACGCTTGGCTGAAAAAGAAGGGCGTGAAATTTCGCCTTGGGCCGGACGAGGCGAGCGACCTCACCGAGGCGCAGGTGTTGCAGCAGTGTAAAATGTACATCGCTGCCGTGAGGATTGCCGACGAGTTCGGCTGCGCGACGATCGGCATCCAGTACCAGCAGGGGCTGAAGGATTTGACGCCGGCGAGCGACCTGGCCGAGGGCATGTTGAACAACGTCGATCGACCGCCGGTGAGCGACGCCAAGGGACGCGAGCTGTTCGTAGGGCAGGCCGTGCCGCACTTCAACGAGGTGGACGAGTGCGCCGGACTGGATGCGCTGGCGACGAACCGGCTGTGGACGGAGCTGGGCTGGCCGCCGGAGAACACGCTGCACGACTTGCGTTGGGGCGACTCGTGCAGGGTCAACGGGCGCAGCGAATATGTTTGGGTGTTTTTGATTTCCGGCGCTGCGCCACCGGCGCATTTCATTGGCGGCTGGAAGGGGGCGTCGAGCGAGCGGCAGCCGCCGATGTATTTCCGGCTGGGCGGCGGCACGCTCAAGGGTGTGTCCAGGCCGGGCTGGATTGTCTGGAGCCGGGTGTTCGTGATGGACGGCGCGTTGCAGTGTGACATCGGTGTGGCCGAGGTGGTGAAACTCTCGCAGAAGGAAACCGACCGGCGCTGGCGCGAGACCACGCCGCAATGGCCGATCATGCATGCGGTGCTAAAAGGCATTTCGCGCGACCAAATGATGGCTCGCCACAAGTCGAACCACATCCAGGTGGTTTATGCGCCCAGCGAAAAAGCCGCGCACAAAGGCGCCCGGATCAAGGCGGCGATGCTTGTCGAAATGGGCCTCAAAGTGCAGCTTTGTGGCGAGGTGAACTTGAAGTAATCGATGAGCGACCAAGTGCCAGAATCGCCACCTGAGTCTACTAAGGACATAGAGCCGAAGCCGTCCGGGCATGCGGCTTGGCGCTGGCCGTTGGTGGTGGTGTTTGTCGCGCTGTTCGGGCTGATTGCCTTCGTCTACATTCTTAGAATACCCGGGCAGTTGGTGGAGTCGGCGGGCAAGGGAGTCGTTGGTGTTGCAGAGGCACTGGATGGAGCCGCCGCGAAGTTACTCAAAGGCACCATCACGGAAACGTTTACGGCCAGCCTGCCCAAGCTGGAAACCGAGCGGGGCGGGCTGCTAGAGTTGTCCAAGGTCACAGCGACTGAGACATTCCGCAGCAAGGATGAATTGACCTATGACTTCAGATGGTTTGAAGTTGATGTCGGCACGACCATCACGGAGATCCGGGTGCCGGTGACCTACCGGTATCATTTGCGGATGCGCGATGCGTGGCAATTGTCAGTGACGAACGCGGTTTGCATCGTGCACGCGCCGGCGATCCGCCCCAGCCAGCCGCCGGCGATCCACACGGATCGGATGGAAAAATCGTCGGACGAGGGCTGGGCACGTTTCAACGCCGAGGAGCAAATGACCAAGCTCGAGAAAACCATCACGCCGACCCTCCGCAAATACGCCGGTGATGAGCAGCACCTTGATGTGATCCGTGAGAATTGCCGAAAAACCGTGTCCGAATTCATCGAGGACTGGCTGCTGCGCGAGGGCCAGTGGGGCGAAGGCCGGCTTCGTGTCGTGAAGGTTTACTTCCCGGGGGAAGGGGAACCGGCCCGGGCGATCGTCGAGGACGACCCGGAACGGCGTGAGAGCAATTGAACACGTAACCGGTTGCAGCCGTCGGGCGTAGCACGTACGGTTCGCCGCGCTGCGATTCAGGGAGAGATTCAACACCATGTCGACTTTGTTACTGCCGGAACATGCCAAAGCGATGGCCGCGTTTGACCACGTGCTGCGCACGCGCCTGGTTTTTGGCAACGGCAGTGCGAGTCGCGTTGGCGCGCTTTCCGCCGAGCTGGGCCTGAAGCGCATCCTGCTCGTCACCGACCCCGGTCTCGTTCGCGCCGGGCATGCCGCCACCGTTCGGGAGGCGCTCGAGTCCGCCGGGCTGGAGGTGGTCTTGTTCGACGCTGTGATCGAGAACCCCACCACCGATTGCGTTGAGACCTGCCGGCAAGTGGCCGAGCAGGCCGGGATCGACTCATTCCTCGGTCTCGGCGGCGGCAGTTCGATGGACACCGCCAAGGGCGCAAACTTCCTGCTGACCAACGGCGGCCGGATGCAGGACTACTGGGGCATCGGATTGGCCGGGCGGGAGATGCTGCCGCTCATCGTCATCCCGACCACCGCCGGCACCGGCAGCGAGTGCCAGTCTTTCGCGCTGATCTCCGATGCCAAGACACATCAAAAGATGGCTTGCGGTGATCCAAAAGCTGCCGCCAAAATCGCCATTCTCGATCCCGAACTGACCCTTTCCCAACCGCGCAACGTGACCGCCTGCACCGGCATCGACGCAATTGCGCACGCCGTCGAAACTTCGGTGACCAAAAAAAAGAACGAGTTGTCCTGGATGTTTTCGAAGGAGGCATTCGAACTGCTCCTGCCGCATTTCCCAACGGTGCTCAACCAGCCGGACGACCTCAACGCCCGCGGCAGCATGCTGCTCGGCGCGGCGATGGCCGGCTGCGCGATCGAGGCGAGCATGTTGGGCGCGGCGCACTCGACCGCGAACCCGCTGACAGCGCACTACGACATCGTCCACGGCCAGGCGGTCGGGGTGATGCTGCCGCACGTCGTGCACTTCAACGTCGGGGAGTGCGAGGCGCGTGAGGCTTATGCCGAGTTGGCGGCCATTGGCAAACTTGGCCAGGCGGAAACCGGCGATGAGCCGGCCGAGTACTTGGCCAAGCGGCTGACGCAGTTGCTCGAGATGGCCGACATGCCGGTGACGTTGAAGGCCAGCGGCGTGGAGGAATCAATGCTGCCAGCCCTGGCTACGGAGGCGGCCGATCAGTGGACGGCCAATTTCAACCCGCGAGAGGCTGGCCAAGCCGAGATGGAGACCATTTACAGGGCCGCCTTCTAGATTGGCTTTTCCTTCGGGCGCCTGGCTGGTTCAATCGCCGCGTGACGAGGGACGAGATTCTTCAGCTCTTCAGGGACTCCGGCGCACTGCTGGAGGGTCATTTCATTTTGCGCAGCGGCCTGCGTAGCCGCCAGTTTTTTCAATGCGCCATGGCACTGCAGGATATGCCAAGCGTCGAGCGGCTTGGCGCGGTGCTGGCGGAAAAACTCCGTCGATACGAGCCGGTCACGGTGCTGGCCCCGGCCATGGGCGGGCTGGTGATCGGGCAGGAGGTGGCGCGGCAACTCAGCGTGCGCTTCATCTTTGTTGAAAAAGTGGAGGGGAATCTGATGCTCCGGCGTGGCTTCAAGATCGAGCCGGGCGAAAAGCTGATCATCGTCGAGGACGTGGTGACCAAGGGCGGTCGCGTGGCCGAAACCGTCGCCATCGCCAGGGAACACCAGGCCGAGGTCTGCGCCGTTGGCGTGGTGGTCGATCGCTCCAACGGAACAGTCGATCTCGGAGTGCCGATGGAATGCCTGCTCCCGATGGTGGTTAAGACGTTCGACCCCGACGATCTACCGGAAGATCTCCGGGCCATCCCGCCGATCAAGCCGGGGAGTTAGGGCGTTTTATTTTGCCAGGTCGAGGCAGATGAGGTTGCCTCCCTTTTTCTTGATGCCGTCCCGGACGAACAGCCAACCGTCGACGTAGGCCGGCATGCACCAGTTTAGCCCGCAGACCTGGGTGCGGCCGAGTTCGTTGAAACCTCTTGGCGAGGCTTCAAAGAGACAGAGCTCGCCGCCGCTGCTGAGCGAGAGGATGTTTTTCCCCATTACGATGAACGCCGCCATGGCGCGCTTGGGATCGGGGAAGGAAAGGCTGTCGTCGCTCCAGGCGGTCTTGCCGGTGGCGATATCGACGCAGACGAGTTTTGCCGGATCGCCGATGCCGTAGTAGTGGCCGCCGACCCGGACGCCGTGGGTGATGTTCGGCTGCGCCTCGATGTTTTTCCATACCGGCTCAGCTTTGAGTCCGTCGTCGTCCGGCGAAATCGTGATGCCCCGCAGGCCGGTTTGGTGGGAGCCGACGACCACCGTGTTGCCATGAACAACCGGCGCGGCGACGTGGCGGCCGTAGTCGGTTTTCATCGGCACTTTCCATAGTTCCGCGCCGTTGCGGACATCGACTCCGACCGCACCCTCGACGAAAAAGCAGACGAATTGCTGAAGCCCAGCGATGGTGGCAGGGATCGGCGGCGGGTAGCCGGGTTCGTAGTCGAGCGAGTTCCAGATTATTTCGCCGTTGGCTCGGTTGAAGCAGACGATGCCGGTTCCCTTCCCGCCGACCAGCGCGTACACCATGCCCCCGATGACGAGCGGTGCGCCGGTGAAGCCGTGGCGCCGAGCGCCGGGCACGCGGCCTTTTTCGCCGACGAACTTCATGCCCAACTTGGCGTAGTCGAGTTCCCATTGGACTTTGCCGTTCCGGGCGCTGAGACAGTGGAGAGTGCCACGGCTGCATTGCGCGAACACCTGGCCTCCGTCCACCACTGGCGTGCAGCGCGGACCGCGCGGGCCTTGGCCATCCTCAAAAACAGGTGCCAGCCCCTTGGCCCATTTCTCCGAGCCATCGGCAGCCGAGAGGGCGCCCATGGTTTCCTTCCCACCGCGATTCTCGAAATGGAACACCGTGCCGTCGGCGACGACCGGCGACGACAGTCCTTCACCCGATTTGATCTTCCAAACGATTCTCGGCTGATCCGGCAATTGGGTCAGGGCTAAGCCCTTGGCCGGCAGGACGCCGTCTCGGGTCGGGCCGCGCCATTGCGGCCAATCGACTGCCTGGGCCAGGGACGCTTGGCCAAGCGCGGCGATGAGTAGCGATATTCGAAATTGCATCGCGGCGAATTCAGTCTTTTAGCGGCGGTGCGTCAAGCGATAACGTGCGCGAGGCCGCTTGGCCAGGCGCGATGAATCGGGACAAACTCGGCAGCAACCTGTTACTGCTCATCACCAGCACCATCTGGGGCTTCGGTTTCGTGGCGCAGGAAATGGGCTCGGCGCATCTTGGCCCGAACGCCTTCAACGGCATGCGCTACTCACTGGGAGTGGTGTGCCTGCTGGTGATCCTGCTGGCGTGGCATCGTGGGAAAGCAATGGACGGCTTCCGGTCCCGCGACTGGGTGAAGGCCAGCCTCAGCGCCGGGCTGTTCCTGTTCCTCGGCTCGCTGTTGCAGCAGGCGGGGATAGGCGATGAGGCCACCGGGGCCGGCAAGGCGGGATTCATCACCGGGCTGTACGTGGTGATCGTCCCGGCACTTGGCTTGATGGTGGGCCACCGGACAAATTTGCAGACGTGGGCCGGCGTGGTGCTGGCGACGGTGGGGCTGTGGCTGCTGAGTTTCAAGCAGGCCGATGCGCAGTGGGCGATCGGTCAGGGCGACCTGCTGGTGTTCTTCGGGGCGTTTTGTTGGGCGGGACATGTGCTGGTGATCGATCGGTTCACCAATCGCGTATCGTCCCTGCATTTGGCCATCGGGCAAGTGACGGTGTGCGCCGGGGCAAGTTGGGGGGTTGCGGCGTTCAGTGAACCGTTGAAATTGGCCAAGTTTCAGGCGGCGTTCATGCCGGCGCTTTACCTCGGCGTGATGTCGATCGCCATCGCATTCACGCTGCAAATCATCGGCCAGCGAAAGGCGCACCCGACCCATGCCTCGATCATTTTCGCGATGGAGGCCGTGGTGGGCGCGTTCGCCGGCTGGCTGATCCTGCACGAAAAACTGACCGAGCGGGAACTGACCGGCTGCGTGCTGATGTTCTGCGGGATGGTGCTGTCGCAGTTGCCCGTTCGCCTCATCCGCCTCGGCCTCACGCGCCGGGCGAACCACAAGCCGCCTGCCTGAGTTCAGGAATCACTTACCAACAGTTCATCCTTCACCAATGCCCTCGCCTTCTCGAGCGGCTCGGCGCTGACGGCGATGGCGCCCCAGTCGCCGTGATGCTGGACGAGTCGCATGCTGCGCACCTGCAGGTTGGCGTCCCGGAAGCGCTTGGCCAAGTGGGCGATGGCGCCGGGCTCGTCTTTCACGCGAACCACAAGCGCGTCCTCGGTGATGGCATTCCAACCGGCGTTGCGCAGGACGCGCAGGGCGCGGTCGTACTGATCCACCTTGAGCATTACCATACCCATGTCGTCGATTTTCTTGGCGTCGAGCGACTCGATGTTGATGTCGTTGCTGCCGAGCGCCGAGGTAATGTCGGCGGTGAGTCCGTTGTAATCCTTGGTGACGATGGTGATCTGGTTCATGATGAGTGGAGGGCGATGTCAGCAGCAACAATCTGCACGGCAAGCTGTCATTTGTCGAGTATTGTTCGACAAATCCCTTTGCTTCGCCCGGGGGCGGATTTAGGTTCCGCGCGTGATCGGATTGCCTCGCAGGCTGCTTTTGATTCTGCCGCTTGGCCTGCTGGCAACGCTTTTCCCCGGCTTGGCCAAGGGGCTCGAGTGGCAGGAGGCGGCCGGGCATCGCTTGGCTAAGCTCACGCTGCCGGCGCAGGGGCGGACCGGCTTCACGCAGCTCCCGACGGCCGCGCTTGGAATTCAGTTCACCAACCGCGTGTCGAGGGCGACGTTGGCGCGTCGTTCCAACCTCACGAACGGCTCGGGCGTGGCGCTTGGGGATGCCAACGACGACGGTCTGTGCGACATCTACTTTTGCCGGCTCGAGGGCGACAACGAACTGTATCTCAACCAGGGCGGCTGGCGATTCCAACTCGCGCCCAACGCCAACGGCGCGGCGGCGGCCGGGCACCTGACGCGCGGCGCGGCATTCGCCGACGTGAATGGCGACGGGTCGTTCGACCTGCTGCTCACCACGTTTCGCAAGGGCACACTTTGCCTGCTGAACGACGGCAAGGGGCAGTTCACCGACGCCACGGCCAAAGCCGGCTTGGAGAGCCGAACCTCCGGCACGACGCTGGCACTGGGTGACGTGGATCGCGACGGCGATCTCGACCTGTACGTGGCCAACTTTGGAGAGCTGGCGCTGCTGCGCGATGGCGGGTCGTTCGCGGTGCGGCGGGTGGGCGGCAAGTCGGTTGTGACAGGACAACACGCCAAGCGGCTGAAGATCATCAACGGCAAGCTGATCGAGTTTGGCGAGACGGACGCCTTTTATCTCAACGACGGTCACGGCGTGTTTCAGCGCGTGCCGTGGGGCGACGGGCGATTTGTCCGTTCCGATGGCCAGCGGCTCGCCGAGCCGCTCGACTTCGGCTTGTGCGTGCAGATGCGCGACATCAACGGCGACGGCTTCGCGGACATTTACGTCTGCAACGATTTCCAGACGCCGGACCGGTTCTGGCTCAACGACGGTGCCGGGAAGTTTCGCGCGGCCGGCCCGGAGGCGGTGCGCTCGGTGGCCTACGCCTCGATGGGGGCGGACTTCACCGACATCGATCGTGACGGGCACACCGACTTTTTCGTGGTCGAGATGCTGAGCCGCGACGCGTCCACGCGGCTGACGAAAGCCAGCCCGAACAACCCGCTGCCCCCGGTGCCGGGCGGTGTTGCCACGCGCCTGCAGGTGGCGCGCAACACCCTGTTTTGGAATCGCGGCGACGGCACCTTCGCCGAGGTGGGCCGCTACGCCGGTGTCGAGGCGACCGACTGGTCGTGGCAGCCGGTATTCCTCGACGTGGACCTGGACGGCTACGACGATCTGCTCGTCACCAACGGGCATCTGCACGATGTCAACGACCGCGACTCGCAGGCCCGTTACGCGCGCATCCCCAAGGCCAAGCGCGAGCAGCTCGGTCTGCTGATGTTCCCGCCAAACACCACGGCCAATGTCGCGTACCGAAACCTGGGCGATTTTCGGTTCGCAGAGACGGGGCAGGCGTGGGGGTTCAACTCGCCGCAAATGTCCCACGGCATCGCCACCGGCGACCTCGACAACGACGGCGATCTCGACCTCGTCGTCAACTGCCTCAACCAGCCGCCGTTGATTTATCGCAACGACACGATCGCGCCGCGCGTGGCGGTGCAACTGCGCGGCCTGCCGCCGAACACCCACGGCATCGGCGCGCGCGTGACGGTGGCCGTCGACAACATTCGGCAGACGCAGGAGATCGTCGCCGGCGGCCGCTACCTCTCCGGCGACCAGCCGCTGCGGATGTTCGCGATGGGCACCGGCTCGCTGAAGCGATCGATCGAGGTTGCTTGGCCAAGCGGACGCCGGTCGTTTATCGCCAACCCGCAGCCGAACCACATTTACGAGATTGCCGAGCCAAGCGGCGAGTTACCGAAACCGGCCTTGGCCAGGCAGAAGCCGGAGCCATTCTTTGAGGACGCCAGCCGGCTGCTCAATCACGCGCACGTTGAGAACGATTACGACGACACCGCTCTGCAACCGCTCTTGCCGCGGCGGCTCGACCGCCCGGGGCCGGGCGTGGCGTGGCTCGATTTCGACAACGACGGTGACGACGATCTGCTGCTCGGTGCCGGTGCAGGCTCTGCAGTTGTGGTTTACCAAAACCTGGGCGACGGACGGTTCGGGGTCGTGTCGAGCGCCGCCGGCTTGAAGATGCCCGGCGACGTGGTGAGCGCCTGCGGCTGGGTGGACGGCAGTGGCCGGCGTACCTGGCTGGTGGCGGTGACAAACTACGAGTCGCCGCGATCCCGGGCGCGGCTGAGGACGTTCAAGAAAAGCGGCGGGCTGGCCCGTGGCGGCCAGTCGCTCGAGGGCATCATGCCGGGGCCGATCGCCGTGGCGGATGTCGATGCTGACGGCGACCTCGACGTGTTCATCGGCGGCCGGGCGGTCACGGGGCATTATCCGCAGGCGAGCGTCTCGATGCTTTTGCGCAACACCACGCGGAGCCTCGAGCCGGCCGGCGGCACGCTGGGCCAGGCGCTTGGTCTCGTGAACGGCGCGGTGTTCAGTGATCTCGATGGCGACCGTTTTCCCGAGCTGATCGTGGCGACCGAGTGGGGGCCGGTGCGTGTCTTCAAGAACCAGCAGGGCACATTCAGCGAGGTGACCGAAGCGCTTGGCCTGGGCGGGTTGACCGGCCTCTGGCAGGGCGTGGCCACCGGCGACTTCGACGGCGACGGGCGCATCGACATCGTCGCCACCAACTGGGGACTCAACTCGTCGCTGCGGCCGAACGTCATCAATCCGCCGCGCCTCCACTATAATTTCACCGACTCGAGCGTGCCGACCTCGCTCATTCTCGCCGCCTGGGATGAACGGCTGAAACAATACCTGCCGAGCCGCGATCTGCCCGCGCTGTTTCGCGGCTATCCCGGCTTGCGCGGTGTGTTCCAGTCGCACCGCGAATTCGCCGGGGCCGGCGTGCTGAAGTTGATGGATCATCACCCGTCGCCGGCCCGGTCCGTGACCGCAGCGGTGCTGCAATCGATGGTGTTCCTGAATCGCAAGGAAGGCTTCGAGCCGAAGCCGCTGCCGCCGGAGGCGCAGTTGTCGCCGGCGTTCGGCGTGTCAGTCGGCGACCTCGACGGCGACGGAATCGATGACCTGTTCCTCGCGCAGAACTTCGCCGCGTTCCCGACCGACGCAGACCGGCTCGACGCCGGCCGCGGACTGTGGCTGCGCGGCCTTGGCCAGGCCAACTTCACGGCGGTGAAAGGCGACGAGGCCGGCCTGATAATGTACGGCGACCAACGCGCATGCGCCCTGGCCGACTACGACGCCGACGGCCGGCTCGACTTGGTCGTCACACAGAGCGGCGGGCGCACCCGGTTGTTCCGCAACAACAAAGCCAAGCCGGGCCTGCGCGTGCGCCTCGTTGGCGGCAAGCTGAATCCGGACGCCATCGGCTCGGCCGCCCGCCTGCACTTTGGCCAGGCGCAGGACGCCCCCACCGGCACTTGGCGCGAGTGGCAACTGGGCAGCGGCTACGGTTCGCAGGACGGCTTGGTCAAGGTCTTGGCCACGCCACAGCCGCCCAATGCCATCGAGGTTCGTTGGCCAAGCGGCAAAACGACGCGCACGTCGCTCCCAGCCGGCCTGACCGGGATCACCCTCACGCCGGACGGAAAAATTCTCGAACAGAAAACCAAGTAGCGTGTCACTTTACGGTGACGCCAATGGTGGTGCATGCTAGCTTTTTCGCGCGTTGAAACAGATTGCCCAATATCAGGACGGACGGCTGGAACTGCAGGAGGTGCCGCGTCCCGTCCCGCCGCCGGGCGGGGTGCTGGTGCGCACGACACACTCGGTCATCTCGATTGGCACCGAGAAGATGAAGGTCGAGCAGGCCAAGATGAACCTGCTCCAAAAAGCCAAGGCCAGGCCCGATCAGGTTCGCAAGGTGATCGATACCGCGCGAAACATCGGCTGGAAATCCGCCTACGAAAAAGTGCGCAACCGTCTCTCCTCGCCGACGCCGCTGGGCTACAGCGCGGCCGGGATTGTCGAGGCGGTGGACGAGGGCAACTCCCGTTTTCGCGTCGGCGACCGTGTGGCCTGCGGCGGCGCCGAGTGCGCGTTTCACGCCGAGTATATCGCCGTGCCGGACATGCTTGCGGCCAAGGTGCCGGAGCACGTGCCGATGTGGCAGGCGGCCTACACGACGCTGCTCTCCATCGCGATGCAGGCGGTGCGCCAGACCGAGCCGCGGCTTGGCGACCGTGTGTTGGTGATGGGGCAGGGGCTGGTCGGCCTGTTGGTCACCGGCCTGCTCAAGGCCAACGGCGCGCGCGTCATGGCGGTGGATCTCGAGGAGTCTCGCCGTGCCCACGCATCCGCGATGGGTGCCGAGCGGGTGGTGGTTTCGACGTCGCAGGATTTGCAGAATGAAGTTCGGGAGTGGACAGACGGCCACGGCGTCGATGCCGCGGTTGTCTGTGTCGGCACCGACAGCAACGCGCCCATCGAGCAGTGCGCCGACGCGTTGCGCGACCGTGGCCGCATGGTCGATGTCGGCATCACGAAGATTGAGTTGCCGTGGCGCATCTTTGCCAACAAGGAACTCGACGTGCGTTTTTCGCGCTCATACGGCCCGGGCCGGTACGATCCGTCGTACGAATGGGGCGGCGCCGATTATCCGATCGGCTACGTGCGCTGGACCGAGCAGCGCAACTTTCAGGCTTGTTTGCACCTGTTGAGTGAGGGAGAGATCGACCTGGGTGCGATCACCACCCGGCACGTGAAATTCGGGGATGCGTTGCCGGTGTACCAGTCGCTTGGGGACGGTGGTTCGCAGGACGTCGGCGTGGTGATGGAGTACGGCGAACCGGACGACGCACCGGACCAGGCCGAAGCCAAGCCAGCCACCGAGCCGGCCGACATCCCGTCGGCCAGACGCTTGGCCAAGCCGGTGAACCGGCTCGACGTGATCGGTGCGGGCAACTTCGCCCGGACGATGCTGCTGCCGAGTCTCAAGGGCAGGATTCCGCTTGGCACGATCGTCAACAACACCGCGCTCAGCGCGAACCACGTGCGCGACAAGTTCGGCTTTGCCGAGGCGGCGAGCGACCCCGCGGCCGCGCTTGGCCAGGCGGGCGATGGCGCGGTGCTGATCGGCACGCGCAATCACCTGCATGCGCCGATGGTGATGGCCGCGCTCAAGTCGGGGCGGCATGTATTCGTCGAGAAACCGCTCTGTCTTTCGCGCGCCGAGCTAGATGAAATCGACGCGACGATTGCGGATCATCCGCAGAGCGTGCAGGTCGGGTTCAACCGCCGCTTCGCCCCGGCAAGCGTCGAGTTGAAGCGGCGGCTCGACCGTGTTCCGGGCCCGAAGTCGGCCAGCTACCGCGTGTACGCCGGCAAGCTCGATGCCGGCCACTGGTACGCCAACCAGGACGAGAGCGGCGGGCGCGTCATCAGCGAGGGCTGCCACTTCCTCGACTACTTTTGTTTCCTGTTCGGCTCGCGGCCGGTGCGCGTCACGGCGCAGAGCACCTGGTCGGCCGGCGGGGCGCCGCCGTTGCCGGACAGCGTCACGGCGCAGGCCGAGTTTGCCGACGGCTCGAGTGGGCAGCTGATTTATTCCGCCGAGGGCGACACCACCTATCCCAAGGAGCATTGCACGGTTTACGGTTCCGGCATCGTGGCGGACATCACCAACTTCCAGTCGCTGGCGATTTACCAGCGCGGCTCGAGGAAGCGGTTCCGATACAGTTCAAAGGGCCACGCCGAGCAGATGGCCGCGTGGCTGGCGTTCCTGCGCGGCGAGGCGGAGCACCCGCTGCCGTACGCTGGGGCGCGGCAAAGCATGCGGCTCACGTTCGCCGTGCTCGAGTCGATCCGCGAGGCCCGCTCGGTGGAGGTTTGAGAATGGAACTCAAGACGGTGTTTCGGGCGTTCAACTCGGCGGAGGCGCAGCTGGTTCGCTCGCAACTCGAGGCGGCCGAGTTCGACGTGTTTGTCGCCGACGAGAGCAGCGCGCTGGCGGTTGAGTGTTATGTGCTCGGCGTGGGGGGCATCCGCGTGCAGGTGCCGGGGGATCGGGAGTCAGAGGCACGCGAGTTTTTGAAATCGTGCGGTCACCCGGTCGAATGACAATCGCCCGCCGTAAACAGCTTGGCCAGCTTCAGCGCCGCTTGCCCAAGGGCACGCTGCGCACGGACGAACGCACGCTCCAGCGGCACGCCGGCGACAAATGGTCCGCCACAAACCCGCCCGACGCGGTGGCCTTCCCGCGCAGCGCCAAGGCGGTCGCGGAGATTCTCAAGTTCGCCAATCGGCACCGCATCCCGGTGACCGCGCGCGGCGCGGGGCAGGGCTATGTCGGCGGCTGCGTCCCGGTGCGCGGCGGCATTGCGCTGAGCCTGGCCCGGATGAGGCGCATCCGGGAAATCAGCGGGAGCGACTTCGTCGCCGTGGTTCAGCCGGGCGTCATCACGGCCGAGTTGCAGGACGCCGCCGAGGCGAAGGGACTGTATTATCCACCCGACCCGGCCAGCCGCGCGGACTGCAGTATCGGCGGCAACATCGCCACCAACGCCGGCGGCCCGCGATGCCTCAAGTACGGTGTCACGCGCGACTATGTGCTCGGGCTCGAGGTCGTGCTGCCGGACGGCTCGATCGCGAAGCTCGGCGGGCGTTGCCACAAAAACAAAACCGGCTTCGACCTGGCGCGGTTTTTCGTTGGCTCGGAGGGTCTGCTCGGGATCGTCACCGGGGCGACGCTCAAGCTGCTGCCGCTGCCGCCGTTCCGGGCCTGTGTCGGCATGGGCTTCGGCTCGATGCGCCATGCCGCCCGGGCGATTCAGGCGATTTTCAAGGCCGGTTTTCTGCCGTCGGCGGTCGAGGTTGCCGATGCCTTTACGCTGGCGGCTGCACGGGAGCGCACCGGCAGCCGGTTGTTCGACGGCTGCAAGGCTCACTTGATCGTCGAGATCGACGGACAGGAAAAATCGGTGCGCAGCGAGCTTGGCCAGTTGCAAAAACTGCTCAAGCCGTTCTCGCCGCTGAACACACAGAAAGGATTCGGCCAGGCGGGCGTCGAAAAATTTTGGCAGTTGCGCCGCGAGTTTTCGTACTCGTTGCGGGACACCGGCCTGACCAAGCTAAACAACGACATCGCCGTGCCGCGAGGCAAGCTCGAGCCAATGTTCAAGTTTGCCGGTCAACTGCAAAAAAAACACGGCATCCGCGTGGCCTGCTTCGGGCACGCCGGCGACGGCAACATCCACGTCAACCTGATGATGGACGAAAACGATCCGGGGCAGGTGAGGCGCAGCGCCGCGGCGCTGGATGACCTGTTTCGCCAGGTGCTGGCGTGGGGCGGGGTGATCACCGGCGAGCACGGCATCGGCGTGGCGCGGTTGCCGTGGTGGGAACAGGCAACGTCGCCGGAGGCGCGGAAACTGCACACGGCGTTCAAGCGGGCAGTCGACCCGAACGGCATTCTCAACCCTGGCAAGTTCGTTTAGCGATGGAGTTCGACCGGTTCACCCACGAGCGGGAGCGCCTGGCCAAGGGCTGCGAGCGGATCGCCGGGGTGGACGAGGCCGGTCGCGGGCCGCTGGCTGGACCGGTGGTCGCGGCGGCGGCGGTATTTTCTCCCGAACACATTCGCGCCGGGCTGCCCAAGCCGCTGGACGAGGTGAACGACTCGAAAAAGTTGAGCGCCAAAAAACGGGAGTCGCTCTTCGAGTTGCTTCGGTCGCTGGACGGGTTCGAGTTTGGCATCGCACTCGTCGAGCCGGCGGAGATCGACCGGATCAATATTTTGCAGGCGACGCACCGGGCGATGAACGGGGCGTTGGCCGCGCTTGGCCAGGTGCCAGGGCATGTGCTGGTCGACGGTCGGCCGGTGGCGTCGCTTGGCCAGGCGCAGACGGCGTTCGTGAAGGGCGATTCGCTGAGCTACTCGATCGCTGCGGCGAGTATTATGGCCAAGGTGACGCGCGACCGGATGATGATGGAACTCGACCGCGAATTTCCCGGCTACGGCTTCGCTGCGCACAAGGGCTACGGCACGCGTGAGCATCTCGATGCGTTGACGAGGCTGGGGCCGTGCCGCGAGCACCGGCACAGCTTCGCGCCGATCAAGCCGGGGCCGCAGCTTGGCCTGTTCCCGGGGGAGGCGATCGATGAGCCTGTGGCGCACAGTTAAACGGGCGCTTGGCCTGTGGCGCGAGCCGGAGCATCTGCGCCGGGGCCGGGTCGGCGAGGCGGCGGCCAGGCGGCATCTCAGGCGGGCCGGACTGAAGTTTCTCACCGCCAATTACCGCACCAAAAGCAGCGAGATCGACCTCCTGTTTCGCGACGGCGACTGTCTGGTGTTCGTCGAGGTGAAGACGCGGACGGAGGGCGGCTGGACCCGGCCCGCCGCCGCGGTGGATCAGCGCAAGCGCGGGCTGATTGGCCAAGCGGCGAAGGAGTACCTGCGACGGCTTGGCAACCAGGAGACCAAGTTTCGCTTCGACATCGTCGAGGTGCTGTTGCTCGACGGCGAGGTGAGCGAGGTGCGACATCTGCCAAACGCCTTCCCGCTGACGAACCCCAAGCGCCCCCGCTGATTAGTGGGGGGGAAGTTTCAAGAGAGAGCCCAACCAAGCCGAAAATTTGAAACCAAAAAACTCGAATTTATTGGCGAGTGATCTGCCCGGGACTCTCGAGTGACCTGGGCGCGCCAAGGATGATGGAACCCACGACGGCTTGCCGCGCGGCCCGGATGTCGGTGCCGATGTGGTGTGCAATGTTGCCGGTGTAGATGGGGGAGTCGTAAACGGGCGAACGGGTCGGGGCCGTTTTCCGGGCGGCGCTGGCCTGTTCGGCCTCGCGCAACTGACTGGTGAGCGGTGTGTCACGGAACGCTTCCTGTGCTGTACCAGCCAGCGGAGGCAGTGTAGGTGCGCTGGTGCCGATCACCGGGGGCAGATCGACCGATTCCTCCTCGTAATCGTCGGCATATTCCCTCTCGAGTTTCTGGTCGGTCTCGCCGAGTTGTGCCCCGACCAGTTGCTCGAGTCTACCCAACCAGCTGGTAGATTCCCCGGTTGTTTTCGTCTTGGAGGGTTGCGTCGGCACGGACCGGGCCAGCTGATCGCGCTTGGCGGCCTGCTTGCGCTTGTTGATCCAGCTGACAATCGCGGCAAGCAGGCCGAACACAAGGTAGAACAACAACGTATTATCCACCGCTGCCAGGATCGGTTGCCCCGGCAGGCCACCGTTCAGCCATTCTGTGAAGCCGTTGGCCAAGGTGGTTTATATCTTCGGTTTGCCGGAGTCGGACGACTCGTCGTCGCCGGCAATCTTGCTGCGCATGTCGGTGTCGGCCGCGAGATTCTTGATGCGGTAATAGTCCATGATGCCGAGATTGCCGCTGCGGAAGGCCTCGGCCATGGCCAATGGCACCTGCGCCTCAGCCTCGACGACCTTGGCCTGCATCTCCTCGACGCGGGCGATCATCTCCTGTTCCACCGCGACAGCGGCGGCGCGGCGGACTTCCGCCTGGGCCTGGGCGACGAGCTTGTTGGACTCGGCCTGCTCGGCCTGCAGTTTGGCGCCGATGTTCTCGCCGACGTCCACGTCCGCGATGTCGATCGATAGAATCTCGAAGGCTGTGTTGCTGTCGAGGCCCTTGGCCAGCACGTTTTTTGAAATGCGGTCCGGGTTCTCGAGCACGTCCTTGTAGCTCGTCTCGGAGCCGATGGAGGAGACGATGCCTTCGCCGACACGTGCGATGATAGTATCCTCGGTGGCACCGCCGACGAAGCTCGCGAGATTGGTGCGCACAGTCACGCGGGCACGGGCCTTGATGACGATGCCGTCCTTGGCCACGGCGTCGATGCTGCGTTTTGAGCCGCCCGCAGGCGGAACGTCGATCACTTGCGGATTGACGGAAGTGTGGACCGCCTCTACCACATTTTTGCTGGTACCCTTGGTCGCAAGATCGATGGCGCACGCCTGGTCGAACACGAGGTCGATATTGGCCTTCCGGGCGTTAATCAACGCCGCGATCACCTGCTCGACATGGCCACCCGCCAGAAAGTGTGTGGAAAGGTCGTCGATGCTCACGGGAATGCCCGACTTCACCGCGGTGATTCGCGAGTCGACGATTCGTCGGATCGGAATCTTGCGGAGTTGCAGGGCGATGAGATCGACGAAACTCACCGGTGCGCCGGAGACCTTTGCGCGCAACCACGTCATCCCGAAGTTCAGGACGATGATCGCCAGTAAGAATAGAACCAGGGCGAGGATGCCGAAGCCGATGAGGCTACCGGTGCCCCCGAGTTGTGCCAGTATTATATTTGTCATTGTTCTGTCTTGGTTAAGTTGAAATTAGATTTCACGAACCACCACCCGTTTGCCTTCAACGGCGACCACCCGGATGGGGGTGTCCTTGTCGATCATCGTGCCCTCGGTGACCACATCCAAGCGCTCGTCGCCGATGGTGGCCTTGCCGGACGGACGCAGGTTTGTGTAGGCCAACCCAGTTTGATTAACCAATTCTGATAAGTCAATACCCAAATCACCCACGGTGGACGTGGAGGTGAGTTTCCGCCCCATGAACGAGTTCGGGAACCAGTACACGAAGCCGACCGCGAACACAGCCAGCGATACGAGGGCGATGACGAGAAAGATGTTGCCGTGGTCGGTGTTCGCATACGCCACGGCCACCGAGGCGATCAAGCTGAGAATAGCACAGGCACCGAGCACCATGCCCGGCAGCAGAACCTCAAAGAACATCAGCACGAAGCCGATGACGAGAAGTGCGATTGCCAGTTGCATGCCCCTTTTATTATGCCAAGCCAGCGTGTTTGGCAATTACAAACGACCGCTTTCTTTGAATCGCCCGGCCAGAGGTCCGGTCAGTCGATGGCTTTGCAGAATGTATCCACCCCAGCCACCGCGGCGTCCTGCTCCGCCTGGCCAAGCGGCCACTCGGCGGCCCGGACGGTCTCGGCAATCTGGCCCCTACGCCGTGCGCCGACGATGGCCGAGGTGATCTCCGGCCGGCGCAGCGTCCATGCCACGGCGAGCTGCGAGACGGTGTGTCCGCTTGGCTCGGCGATCGCCCTGAGTTGGTCCACCAGTTGCAGGAACGGCTCGAGCTTGGGCGGGCGGAGTAGGGAGGCCACCGGGTGATCCTCCTGCTTGTGGCGGCGCCAGTCGTTCTCCGGCAGGCTGTCAATCCACTCGCGGGTGACCTTGCCGGTGAGCAGGCCGCTCTCCATCGGGCTGTAGCAGACGATGCCGCAGTTGTTTTCGCGACACCAATCCATCTGCCCTTCGTCCTCGATTTGGCGGTTGAGCAGGCTGTAGCGCGGTTGCAACGAGGAGACCGGGCCAAGCGCGGCAGCGCGGCCGAGCTGGCTTGCCGAGTAGTTGCTGACGCCCGGCCAGCGAATCTTCCCCTGCGCCTGCAGGTCGAGCAGTGTCTGCCATGCCTCCTCGATGTTCTCGTCCGGTTCCGGCCAGTGGAGCTGGTAAAGATCGATCGTCTCCACCTGCAGCCGGCGCAGCGAGCCCTCCACCTCCTCGAGGATGATTTCTCGCGAGGCGAAGCGGCGTGGAGTTTTGTCGTCGTTGGGCAACACGCCGCACTTGGTGGCGACAATGACCGGCTGCCCCCATTCCCTGAGCGCCTTGCCGACCACCTCCTCCGACAGCCCGAAGCCGTAGGCGTACGCGGTGTCAATCCAGTTGATGCCGGCTTCCAGTCCCTCGAGGATCGACCCGATCGAGTCCTTCTCTTCCTGCGGACCCCAGCCCATGCCCCAGCCGCCGCCGCCGATGGCCCAGGTGCCGAAGCCGATCGGGGTCAGGTCGAGATTCGTGTTTCCAAGTCTGCGGGTTTCCATTCGGACGCGGATCATAAGGGCAGTCGCCGCGCGAGAAAAGCCGGATGGGGTGGGGCATTAAACTTGCCATCACGGTTATGCGCGACTAGGTTGCGCCCGCTTCCGGGGCAAACCCGGACCCTTGGGTTGGTAGCTCAATGGTAGAGCAGCGGCCTTTTAAGCCGTTGGCTGTGGGTTCGAGTCCCACCCGACCCACCATTAAAAACCTTCGGTGTTTAAAAGTTAAACGAGGGTTCCGGCCCTTCTTAAGCCGCCAAAGCCATCTGTTTCATTGACAGTTCATTGACGTTTAGAAACTCAAAAACTGGAACTGAATACGATGCGCCCCTCTAAAATCCGGGTAGCAAAATACGAGCACTCAGCAACTTCGAAGTGGGTTGTTGAAGGCCTCAAGAGCAGCAAGGGCAAACGTTCTCGGAAGTTCTTCCGCTCAAGGGCTGAAGCAGATGACTTCGCGCGAGATGCCCTTGAAGAGCAGCGCCAGTATGGCCACAAAGCCCAGCACCTGCCCCACGAGTTAAGGCTCTCTGCAATCCAATGTGCCGAGAAGTTAAGCGTCTACGATAAATCGCTTGAGGAGGCAACTGAGGCACTTTTAGAGCGCCTCCGAGTATCCCAACGCTCCTGCAGCTTAAACAAGCTTGTGTCGGAGTATCTGAGGAGCAAGCAGGACAAAGGCCTCAGCAGACGCCATCTTCAAGATCTTAAGAACAGGCTAGGGAAATTCGCCAGTTTCGCAGGCGAGAAGACGGCGTCTGAGATCAAACCCGAGCAGATCGAGCAGTGGCTCCAGCAATTCGGAGGTGAGAACCACAACAACTACCTTCAAAGACTCCACGGACTCTTCAACTACGGGATCAAGCGTGGGTATCTTGCGGAGAACCCCACAAAGGCCATTGATAAAGTGAAGGTAGCCGAGACGGAGCCAGCTATCTTCGCCCCAGAAGAAATCAAAGCGCTCCTTAACGCAATCCCTAGCAGGGCAGTTCCCTACTTCTCCATAGGCGCTTTCGCGGGACTGCGCCCCAGAGAAATCGAGCGGCTAGACTGGGCGGAGATTCACCTGGAGGAAGGCTACATCCGAGTGCGCCCCAAAGTTGCGAAGACTGCGAGCAACCGCCTCGTAGACATCCAACCCAACCTTCGAGCATGGCTAAATCCGCTGACCCGAGAAAATGGCCCTGTGACGCCACCCAACCTCCGTAAAATCAGAGAGGCCTCCCAGCGCAAGATCGGCTTAACCCGATGGCCTCAAGACGGACTCCGCCATAGCTACGCAAGCTATCACCTCGCCCATTTCAAAAACATAAATGACCTAGCAACACAAATGGGGCACACAGACACAAAACTCATCTTCAGACACTACAGAAGCGTTGTTACAAAAGATGAAGCGTACAAATTCTGGAAGATAGAGCCAGCGGAGCTAGCGTAGGGAGGTAATTTCATAACGTAGGGACAAAGAGTCCTATTTTAAAGTTTTTTTATTTTTTTGTATTGACAGGGCTCTAAGGGCTGGCAATATAGGCTGGGGCGTAACGCCCCAAGACACTTAAGCCCTAAATAAAAATGAACAATAACAAAGACGGTGAGCCGCAGAGGCAAAGTAAACAAGACACCCATCCAGTAGTTTGGTTAAACGAAAAATATCCAAAGGTGAGGGAGAAATATGGATTACCCCTGGACATCGCCATAGAGGGAAACAACATAAAGATAAAAGCAATCAGCGATGAATTCTTTGCGGCTTGTCTAGCCGAGCTTGGTCAACCGAAGGCTCCTGTTGTTTTCACTCAAGGAGCGTTCTACCGTTACAGTGCAGAGACAGGGATATTTGAACCCATCAAGGGCAGAAAAGTTGAGACAATGCTTGGTGAGATAATGAGAGGCTGCGCTGATGCTTGCGATAACGGTGGAATGAATGATGTTAGTCCATTGATATTCAGGTTCGCCAAGAAGAGCGTACTCTCCTCCATTCGGCAACGCGCTGCCGCCCTTGCAGAGCAGCCAGATGATTACTTCGAGGAAACTCCGAACTTCATTATTTTTGAAAACGGTGTCCTCGAACTTGAAACCGAGAAAGTCGTCGATTTCAGTCCGAAGTACAGGAGCCGAAATAGAATACCATTCCCATTTGACCCCAAATCGAAATGCGATCTTTTCCTCAATAAGCTATTAGGCGAAGCGCTGGATGAGGATCAGATCGAGTTGCTTCAAAAGGTCTGCGGCTTGGTGCTTCTTGGGGTTAATAAAGCTGAAAAAGTTTTGTTGATTCTGGGTACAGCTGGTGGCGGCAAAAGTAAAATGCTTGAAGTAATCAGCACTTTAATTGGCGACGACAATATCAGAGAGCTTAGGACGCAGCATCTGCAAAAACAGTTTGAGATAGCAGCCTATCGAGGTAAAACGTTCCTTATCGGGTCAGATGTAAAACCTGATTTCTTGATGAGAGATGGGGCATCAACGATCAAGGCGTTGACGGGCGGTGATATGCTAACCGGCGAGGTTAAGAACGGAGGTCACATTAATATTAGGGGGATATTTAATGTCGCGATCTCAAGCAACTCGATCCTAACGGTTCATATGGAACAAGATGCGAAAGCCTGGGAACGGCGTCTTTTAGTACTGAAATATGCAAAGCCGAAAACAAACAATCCAGACCCAGACTTGGCTCGGAAGATTCTAGAGAATGAGGCCGCCGGTGTTCTGTGTTGGATGTATGAAGGATACAAGAAACTACGCGATGATAATTTTAAGTTTACTCTAAACGAAAGACTTACCCGGGACAGAGATGACATCCTCCTTGCCTCCTCCGCGCCAGAGTTGTTTGTGCGGGATTGTCTTATGGAGAAAAGTGAAGGTTCAGCATCAATGACGAAAGAAGTGGTTAGAAAGTTGTACCATGAATACTGCAAAGAGCGGGGTTGGCCGAAGGGGAATGCGAGGAGCTTTCCTGGGAGGATTGAGGCGGAAATTGAGAACCTCTTTGGGATTTCAGTCTCCAACAATGTCCACCCTGAGTTAGGGACGGGGGATCAAAGGGGTTGGCATGGGATTAGGATCAAGGGTGCGGACGCCAAGGACCCCTTTTTTTCAGTCCTTAGTAAATATTCGACTCAATAAAAACATGACAAGTAGTAATAAGGGGTCCGTAAGGTCCGCAGACAAATCCGATAATCCGTTACCGAGAGTTAATGAATTATCGCCATACACAAAAGCAGAGTTCGAGATCCTCAAGCTAGCCGTTCAAGGGCACTCCCTTAAGGCCACAGCGGCCCTCCTAGGGCTTTCCGAGGATCAAGTGGCCCTTGAGACCCACGAGGATTGGTATGCCGCCAGCATCGACCCCACAGACCTTTGCCATAGGGCTATTCGAGTCCTCATGGAGTTGACTGCCTCTGAGAAATCAAAGATGGCAGCCGCCGATTCACGCAAATGCTTAAGAAAGTTTTGGGGTAAAGCATCCAAGCAATTCAATGACACCCAGATGGACATACACTGAGGCCAACGCCTCCCGCTGGCGGCCCCTCTTCGACGACCTCATTGGCGGCACTCCCGCCCTTGAGGTGCCCCTCGAGGGCAACGGCAAGAGCCTCTGCTCCCTTCACATCCGCATCTCTGACGCCCTCAAGTGGCTTGCCGACCAGTTCAAGGCAGGCAACCCCTCCATGGAGCCTTACGCCCGCCTCAAGCGCCAGCTGCGCTACTCCACGCACGGCGCCGCCCTGCGCCTGCACCTGAAGCGGGCCCACGCCTACCGCCCCGTCCCGCACCTTGACCCAGCGCTCTGCGCCCGACTACAATCAGCCCTGCAACGACCCGATCTAAAGCCCACCACACGGGCCAAAATCGAGGCAGTCCTTAACCCAAGAAAACCCCACATACTTCCAACCGCCGAGCATGGATCACCAGAGCAATAGCAGTCGTTACGGGGCAAAGCCCCTACTGCTTTGCTTGGGGTTGCTCATGTCCATTACCGGGTTTGGACAGGAGAAGAAGCCGGCGCTCACGTTCTTCGGATGGTCGGATCAACACACCAATACTAGCGGTGACACCTCGCGGCTTCATCCCTTCGTGGACGCCATGAACACTATGGCAGGCACCGCCTGGCCCAAGACGGTTGGTGACAAAGTGGCAAAGCCCAGCTTTGTCATTGGCGCGGGCGATATTACTGAATGGCCCACGCACGCAGCCATGAAAGGCTACGACTCGCTCCTGAATAACCGCCTGCAATTCCCCGCCTACGATGTCCTCGGAAATCACGATGACGGTGGCCGCGCCTTTTCCCCGACCATGATCAACTGGCTTAAGAAAAAGCACGGCAGCTTAAGCTACACCTTTGAAAAAGGCGGCGTGGTCTTCATCGGCCTTTGGTCTAAGTTTGATCCCAAGGGCAAGCCCGCCCAGCCCCTGACGCAAGAAGCCCTGACATATCTTAAGGAACAACTCGCCAAGTTGTCGAAGGAGAAACCGGTGGTGATCTTCACTCATCTCTGCCATGACGCCATGACCAACAGGGACGAACTAGTCAACACCATCGGCAAATCCAACGTCATCATGATCTTGGGCGGCCATTACCATTACTCTAGCGTGAACCAATATCGTGGGATCAACTTTGTGCAGCTACCCTCACCCAAATCGAAAGTCACCGAGTTCACGGTCATCCGGATCACAAAAGACAGGCTCATAGCCATTCCTTATGACTTCACCAAGAAAGCGTGGGTGTCCGAATCCAAAAAAGTGCTCGATACAAAAATCAAGGTGGTGGAGCAATGAAACACCTCCTACTCACAACAATCGCAGCCGTGCTGTGCCTTTAAAATTACTCCATTGACGCAGAGGGATTTTGGACTACTTTTTCAGCACTAAGTTATATCGAGAAATGAAAACACTCGTAACAACCATGCTGCTCGGCTCGGCTGTCTGCTTTCAAGCGGCCGATTGGCCCAACTGGCGCGGCCCGGACCACAATGGCATCTCCCAGGAAACGGACTGGTCCGAGAAATGGGGCTCGAGCGGCCCCAAGCGACTTTGGAATGCCTCGGTCGGCACTGGCGTTGCCACCGTCTCGGTGGCCGACGGACGGGTGTTCACCATGGGCAACAAATCCAACCGCGACTCGGTTTACGCCCTGGAGGAAGCGACTGGTGATATCCTGTGGCGACATTCCTATTCTGAAGCATTAAGCCCCAAACAATACGATGGTGGACCCAGTGCAACTCCTACCGCCGACGGCGAATACGTTTACACCCTTAGCAAAACTGGGAAGGCGTTTTGTCTTGAGGCGTCCACTGGAGACGAGGTGTGGAACAGGGATTTAAAACAACTCTACAGTCTTCCGACGCCTACCTGGGGTTTTGCCTCCTCAGCGTTGATCCATGGAGACAAGGTTGTTTACAATGTTGGCTCACGCGGGATTGCACTTAGTAAGACAAACGGCAGCCTCAAGTGGAAGACCGCCAGTGGCACACCAGGCTATGCAACCCCCGTTCGCTACGACCATCGCGGCACCGAGGCTTTCATCATGTTCGGCCCCAGCTACGCCTATGGCGTGAATGCCGCCACGGGCAAGCAGCTCTGGTCCAAGTCCTTTAAATCGAGCGACATCAATGCCGCAGACCCAGTTTTGTACGATGGCAAGATCTTCCTCACCTCCAGCTCCCGTGACGGCGAGTTGATCGAGCTGAGTGGCACCAGCACAAGTTCCAAATGGAAGAACCGCAACATGCGTATCTACTTAAACGCCGGGGTGGTGATCGGCGATTATTTGTACGGTGCCGATGGCACTACCAATCGCGGCAACACGGTCCGCTGCATCAACATGGAAACCGGCGAAACCGAGTGGACAAAAAACAGCATTCCTTGCGCTTCTATCACCGCTGCTGATGCCAAACTGATCATACTCAGCCTCACCGGTGACCTTTACATCGCCGAGGCGTCGCCGAGCCGTTTTATGCAACTGGCCAAGGCCAAGGTCATCACCGGCACCTGCTTGACCGTGCCGGTCCTGGCCAACCGAAGCCTCTACGTCCGCAACTCTCGCGGCACGCTCTACAAGCTGCAAATGAGCGAGATGGTGGTCGAGCCGCAGCCGTTGGCGGTTAATTTTGCCGGCAGCTACCTCGAGTTCTCCTGGCCGGCCAAAGGCAACTTCATCCTCGAGTCTGCCGATGCGCTTGGCCAAGCAGCCGACTGGAGCGAGGTCGGCGGAAGACCGCCCACCACGGAGGATGACCGTTACGTTGTCCGCGTCAGGCCAAGCGCTGGACAGCAATTTTTCCGTCTCCGCAGCGAATGAGATGGCACCATATAGGCAACTTCACGTTGATTGAGACCTCCTCCGCAAACACGGCGGCAAGACGGGTGCAGAATTGAAAGCTGAAGGGAAATGAAACACCTCCTACTCACAGCAATCGCAATGGTTGTCGCGCTTCTGTGGCCTTGCGTGAGCTATGGCGAAAAACAAGAGGCTTCCGACAAACAATTCCGGGAACAGATTGCGCCTCTGTTGGAAAAGCGTTGCGCAGGCTGTCACGGAGCCAAGAAACCAAAAGGCAACCTGAGGGTGGATCAGCTGGATCTGGATTTCATTCACGGGAGGGACACTGAGACTTGGCACGACATTCTGGACGCCTTGAATCGGGGAGAAATGCCGCCTGAGGACGAGCCTCAGCTCAGCGACGCGCAACGGCAGACGCTGGTGAATTGGATTACGATCCGAATGACTCATGCCGCCCATGTGAAGCGGGCCACCGGCGGACAGGGCGTCCTTCGTCGGTTGACCCGATATGAATACAACAACACGATGGCGGACCTGCTGGGAATCCCCTTGGACTACTCCAAAGACCTCCCCCCCGAACCGAACAGCGAGGATGGCTTCATGAACAATGCCATGGCCATGGGCATGTCCGGCATGCAATTGGAGTATTATCTGCGAGCCGCCCAATTGGGCTTGAGCAAGGCTCTGGTGGAAGGTCCGGAACCCAAACGTTTTGAACACACGGGAACGGTCAATGTGGGGCGCAGAAAAGGACGCGCCCCCAAAACGCCGCACACGAGCAACATCCAACCCGGCAATTGCTTCATGACCCGAGTAATGGACTACCCCGTTTCCGGACCGGTCCGCGTCCGGGTGAAGGCCCACGCCGTCATCCCCGAAGGCAAAGGTCCGCCGCGCATGCGGGTGATGATTGGGGTCCGGGCGGACACCTATGTTCCCGGCGGACAGGTCGGCCCGGAGGTGGATGTCACCGCCAGCGCAGATGAGCCAGGAACCTATGAATTCACGGGATGGCTGGAGCATTTCCCGATGTTGAAATCTCCCTCCAATTTCCCCGGACTGCTGGTCAATGTTCACAATGTGTATGATGACGGCTCCAACGCCATCGAACTGCTGGACAAGAAGATTGGCGAACAGGAAAAGAAACTCAACCAACCCGACCTCAATCAACCTTGGCTGGTGGTGGAGTCGGTGGAATTCGTCGCTCCCGACCACCAGGTTTGGCCGCCTCAACGCCATCGGAACATCTTGTTTCAGGGAGCCGATATTCCCGACGATGAAACCGCTTACGCACGACAAGTCCTCAAGCGTTTCATGCGACGCGCGTATCGTCGTCCGCCCACCCCCGATGAGGTTGAGTACGTCCTGCGGTTTCACAACAAGATCCGCCCGGACTACCCGAACTTCATCGAGGCCATACGCCAAAGCCTGGCCATGACGCTGATCTCCCCTCAGTTTCTGTATCTGGTTGAGCCCAAACGAGCGGGCAAGGCGGCCCGACGCCTGACCGATCACGAAGTGGCCGCGCGCCTCTCCTATTTCCTTTGGAGCACAATGCCCGACGAGAAACTGAGTCAACTGGCGGACAGTGGCTCCCTGAGAAAAGGCAAGACTCTTTCAGCCCAGGTTCGACGGATGCTCGCTGACCCGAAGGCGCAACGTTTCGTCGACCAATTCACGGATCAGTGGCTGGACCTCTCTTCACTGGACCGGGTCGCGGTCAACCCCCAGTTCTACCCGGAATTCAAGGACCGTGTAAAAACCGCCATGCACCAGGAAACGCTGCATTTCTTTTCGGAAATCCTGCGCAACAAACTATCGGCGCTAAATTTCCTGGATTCCGATTTCACGATACTCAACGAGCGTTTGGCAAAGCACTACGGCATCGAGGGGGTCACCGGAACGGAAATGAGGAGGGCGGCCCTGAAACCGGCCTACAAACGGGGGGGACTCATCACTCAGGGCAGCATGCTGATCGGCAATTCAACGGGTGAGGATTCCCACCCCATCAACCGCGCGGTATGGATCCTGAAACGTCTGCTGGACGAACCGCCGTCCCCGCCGCCCGCCAACGTGCCGGCCTTGGATTCCGAAACGCCGGGCTTCGACAAGCTCACCCTGAAGGGGCAATTGGCGGTCCATAGAGAGAAGGCCGCCTGTGTCAGTTGCCATCGCAAGATCGATCCCTGGGGCATTCCCCTGGAACACTACGACGCGGCCGGCCTGTATCGGACGGAGGCGCTCCGATTGACCGCAAACCAGAAGGGCCAGACACGTAACAAGGTCGGCAAAGCCCCTTTGGACGCGGGCGATGTCATGCCGGATGGAACGGCCATCCAGGGAGCCGATGAATTGAAGGATTACCTCTTGCGGGAGAAAAAGGATGCCTTCGCGCGGGCACTCGTCGTGAAGTTGACAACCTATGCATTGGGGCGTTACCTTGAATTTACCGACGATAAAATCGTCGATGACTTGACCGCCCGATTCCAAGAACAGGGATATCGGCTGGATAAACTGATCCAATCTATCGTTGCATCCGAACTGTTCCTTACCCGCTGACGAAACCAAACTTATTATGACGCGCAAATCATGGCATCTAGATCGAAGGTCCTTTTTGAAGGGAAGCGGCGTGGCTCTGGCTCTTCCCTTTCTGGAGTGCATGCAGTTGGGAGCCAAAGAGTCCCGGCAGGAAGACATACCCAAACGCCTGTGCTCGGTGTATTTCCCCTACGGAGCCAGCGTGCCGGCGGACAATCATGCGGACCGGGACTGGGGCTGGTTTCCCGTGCGGGAGGGAGACAGCTTCCGATATACCCAGGTCATGAAGTCCCTGGAGCCATTGCGTCGATCCGTCAGCGTCATTGGCGGTCTCTCTCATCCCAGCGGACTTCATATCGGCGGGCATGACACCGGAGATATCTTTCTGACGGGCGCCAGTTTCAAAGGAGCCAATTACAGAAACTCGGTCTCGTTTGATCAGGTCGCGGCGGAAAAGTTTGGCTCCAAAACCCGCTTTTCCTCTCTGGTTCTTTCCAGCGACGGCGGCATTGGAATGCCCACCCGCTCCAAGACGCTTTCCTTCACCCAATCCGGTCAACCCATCCCCGCTCTCGACAAACCGCGACAGATCTTTGAGCGCCTCTTCGGGGACGAACAGGGCAGCAAGGAGCAAACGCGTCGCCGACTGGCAACCGAAGCCAGCATGCTGGACCTGGTCATGGAGCAATCCAAATCACTGCGCGGCAAATTGGGAAAACAGGATCAACTGAAGTACGACGAATATCTTAGCTCGGTCCGCGACGTTGAAAAACGGGTCCGCAGGAGCGAGGCCTGGTTGGAGATCCCCAAGGCCAATGTGAACGAGGAAGAACTGGAGCTCTCGGCCAGCACGGACGCCCCTCTGGAATACATTCGAGTCATGTATGACCTGATGTATCTGGCCTTTCAAACGGACTCCACCCGCGTGGCCACCTACATGCTCAGCGCCATGAATGGCAAAGTGTCCAACCAGTTTCCCAGGGCGCTGGGTCTCTCCAGCCAGCACGACCTGGCTCACAAGGCGGGCAAGCCCGGAGGGTTTCCGCGACAAGGCAAATGGAATCAATGCCTGATTGAAAACCTGGCTTATTTCCTCCATCGACTGGACGACACTCCTGAAGGAGATGGAACTATGCTGGATAATTCAATGATCCTGCTCGGAACCTCCAACAGCCGCACGCACAACAATCGGAACTATCCCCTCGTGCTCGCCGGGGGAGCCAATCTGGGAATGAAGCATGGACAGTTTCTCACCTACAACAAGGGGAACGAGGACCAACCGATGTCCAATCTGCTCTTCACCCTGTTGAACCGAATGGGCGTCTCAGACACCGGATTCTCCGACAGCTCCGGCGATCTTTCGGAACTCTACGTCTAG
>QOAX01000257.1 GCA_003972865.1 Verrucomicrobiota bacterium
CCTGGTTCGCCCCGTGACCGCGCACGAGGCCGGTTACGGCGGCATCAGCCGCCTCCTCGTCCCAACGATTCATCGCCCGCCGAAAGGCGCGCTTGGCCTGGGCAGCCGAGGGAACCTGTTTTTGATTCACCGGCGGCATGGTCCAGTTGCCCTCCCGCACATCACGCGCCTGCGCACTTTTGAAGTTGTCCAGGGCCCAAAAAACCGGCAGCCAACGGTCGGCCGCCGGGGAGGAGAGGCTGGCCAAGTGGGCCGAGTGGACCACCAGCACGGCGTGAAACTTGAAACCGACTGACGGCCGGGGTTCCACATTGCGCACCCCTGCCAACAGCAGGCCGGCCAGCAGTTCGCGATAGCTCATCCCGGCCTTGATTCGTTCCGCCACCACCTCCATCAGCCTGGCCCGCGGCGTGTCCTCGATCAGCCGCACCGTCGGCTCAATCTCCGGTAGCAACTGGACGGCCTCGGGGGACACCTTGGCCTCAGCCGCCGGGACAGCATGGAGTTGGGACAAAAAGGCAATGTCGCTCACCCCGGCCACCGCAGTTCCAGCCGCCATATCGGTGAGGAACCGCCGCCGGGTCGGGCGTAAAGATGGGTTCACTTGCTTCATGGTCAATCAACAGGGAATCTGGGCGGCAACCGGGGATATGACAATCCCCAAATGCCGGTCCGCCATTCCGCCTGGCCAAGCGCCTGGCCTGACGGCGGGCCGACTGTTTTTGGTCATTGACGACAGCCAGAAATTGTCCTATTTGCGGGGACAGGACGTCGTCCGCTCCGTCTGATGAAAACCAAGCCAACTACTTCAAAGCCAAATCCCGCGAGAGGATTCACATTAATTGAGCTGCTGGTGGTGATTGCAATCATCGCCATCCTCGCCAGCCTGCTGCTGCCCGCGCTAGCCAAGGCCAAGGACAAGGCCACCGGCATCAAGTGCATGAGCAATGTAAAGCAACTGGGACTGGCATTGGTGCTGTACGAGCAGGACACACAGGAGGTGCCACGCTGCTGGCCCCCGTTTCAGCTCAAGGACAAGAATGGCGTCCTACAGTCCCGCCTGTGGTATCGGGTTATCCAGCCCTACCTCGGCAAGGAGGCGAAGGTGATGGGCACCGGTGTCTTCATCTGTCCCTCCAGCATCAAGGACAAGCCCTACGGCGACTGGCGCGATGTGTACACCTACGCCATGAACAAGAATTTCCAGGGGAGCCGGACCTTCAAGATGGTGGAGATTCAGTCCCCTTCGGAGACCATTTTTGCCGCTGACATCGACGGCTACAATGCCTGCCTTTATCCGGATGAGAACGACAACGGCAGCCCGATCGGAGGAGGCAACGTTCTGTACCGCCACAGGGGCGGTACCGAGAAAAGTTCCTTTTACAAGTCCGGGGGCACATCGAGGAAAGGCTTCGGCACGGCGAACTCGAACTACTTCGACGGGCACGCTGACATTCTCAAACAACGGGCTCCCGACCGGCTGTTCCGGCTGAAAAAGGGGTGGTGATGAAGGCGAAACGGCGCTTGGCCAAGCGCAGGTTACGGTTTGTGCTCCCGGAACAGGTCGGTGTCGATGAGCTTGGAATCGCGGTAACCAGCGTGGCCGTCGAGAAAGAGTATGTTCGAGCCGTTGCTGTGCCGCCGAGCCGCAACGCGGCGGTCAACACTCAGCCGTTTTCCCGACGCGTCGTATGGAAGGTGGCTCGGATGCCAGACATCGTTCAGGGCCGTCTGCATATCCTGTAAGCCGGTGACGATGGGTCGCCATGTGTCACTCTCATTGTCCAACAAGTAGGCAGAGTTGGACGGTTGTGCGAAATCGGTGATCTTGCTTGAGCCAAGCTGTTCGTATCCGGTTTGATCCTTGACCGACCGGAACCGCCAACCGTTGACCACATAGGTGATCACCTGCTTTTTTTGCCAAGGCAACAGCCTTGAATTGTTCCTGGTATTCTCGGGAATGGGATAGCTTGGACACATGAAGATCTTGATGTTTCGGTAGTCCCGCTCCGTGCCGCCCTCCGGCACGTAGGGCATGAACTCCAACCACCAGCGCCTGGCGCTGCCAGCGCTGCCTCGTGGAATCATGTCGTCATTCTCATCAGCGAACATCAGCATGCCAATGCCAACCTGCTTGAGGTTATTCAGGCAGGAGGTGGCTCGTCCCTTCTCCTTTGCCTTCGCCAAGGCCGGCAACAGCAGGCCGGCAAGGATCGCAATGATCGCGATCACCACCAGCAGTTCGATCAGGGTAAATCCCTTGTTTGATTGCTTCATGTTTTCAACAGAGGTTAACTGACCTCAAGTCAATCCAATACGAGGCATCCGGTCAAGGATAAGTCACGGTTTGTGCTCCCGGAACAGGTCTATAACAATCCGTTTGCCATCCAGGTAACCGGCATGGCCATCCAGGTAGGCCAGGTTTGCACCGGAGCTGTGGCGCTTGGCCGCGATGCGGCGATCATTGCTGAGATATTTCCCGTTGTAGTTATACGGCAAATGGCTTGGCCTCCAAACATCATTGAGCCAGGTATTGTTATTCGGATCATTCAGGCCGGTAATGATCGGCCTCCAGGAGCCCGCCGAACTGTCGCCAACGTACACTGAATTGGCGGGTTGCTTGAAGTTGGTGATCTTGCTCGGGCCAATCTGCTGATAGCCGTTCATGTCTCGTGGACTGTTGAAGCGCCAGGCGTTCACGGTATAGGTAATCACCTGCGACTTCTGCCGCCTCCTGGGCTTCGGATAACTTGGACACCTGAAAATCCTGATGTTGCGATAGTCCCGCTGGGTGCCGCCCTCCGGCAGATATTTCATCAGGACCAGATACCAGCGCACGGCATCGCCGCGGGGGATCATGTCGTCGTTGTCATCGGCATGCAGAATGGTGGCAAGCCCGATCTGCTTGAGGTTGTTCATGCACAGTGTCGCGCGCCCCTTCTCCTTGGCCTTGGCCAGGGCCGGCAACAACATGGCGGCCAGAATGGCAATAATTGCAATCACCACCAGCAGTTCAATCAGGGTGAAGCCGCGATTTGTTTTCGGCTGTAAATCCCCCATCAAGGTTCCCCGCTTACAGTTTCTTTTCGCGGAACAACTCAATGTCGATCAGCTTGGAATCACGAAAACCGGCGTGGCCGTCAAGGAAAAGCATGTTTGAACCCTTGTTGCTGTGTCGCTTGGCGGCGATACGCCGATCGCTGCTGAGACGTCTTCCGTTGGCACCGTAAGGCAAATGACTTGGCTGCCACACGTCGTTTAGATCCGTCACCGAATCCTGAAACCCGGTCACGATCGGGCGGTTGATGCCGGGATTATCAATCCCATCCTCATTGTCCAGCAGATAGACGGAGTTGGACGGTTGAGTGAAGTCGGTGATCTTGCTGAAGCCAATATGCTCATAGCCAATATTGTCCCGTGCCGAGCGAAACTTCCACGCATTGACGACGTAGGTGATCACCTGTTTTCGATTCGGGGTGCGCTTGGGCAACGGATAACTCGGGCACATGAAAATTTTGATGTTGCGAAAATCCCTCTCCGTGCCGCCCTCGGGAATGTACGGCATGAACACAAACCACCAGCGCTTGGCATTGCCACGCGGGATCGTGTCGTCATTCTCATCGGCGTGCATCAGCATGCCCAAGCCAACCTGCTTGAGGTTGTTCATGCAGGCGGTTGCGTGCGCCTTTTGCTTGGCCTTGGCCAGGGCCGGCAACAGTAGTGCAGCCAGAATGGCAATGATCGCGATTACCACCAACAACTCGATCAGGGTAAAGCCGCCGCCTGGTTTGGATTCGAGTTTCATTTGTCAGAATTCATCGCTTGGGCAAGCGCTGTACCTGGGTCTTTGCGGGAAAACCGATTCTACCCTTCCCTCCCCTAAAAGCAAGCCCCTTGATAAAATAAGAATGGGGCGAATTAGATCCGCCCCATTCCCTGGTTGGTGTTGTTTTAGGGGGACGGCTGTTTGGCCATCTCCTACGGGTTACGCTAATTATTCTGCTTTCGAGAGAACCTCGCACCCATTCCACTGTATGTCAACTATTTTGTAGAGAGAATTGAACAAATTGTTTTTGTTCAAGACTATAGTGCTTGGCCAAGCGGGGCTACTGTTTCTCGACGCGGTAGAGTGCCCTCCCGGTGCGGAGAAATAAAGCATTGTCGCTCACCGCCGCGCTGGCGTGGTGCGCTCCGTCGAGCTTGTTGCGAGCCAAGATTTCAAATTTCCGGCCCGGCTTGAGCGCCGTCGTTTCTCCCTCCTTGCTGTGGAAAAGCAGCCTGCCGCCGGCGTACAGCGGCGACGCCGAGTGGTTGCCGCCGATGCGCTCGCGCCACTGCTCCCTGCCGGTCTTGGCGTCGAGGCAGGTGACGATCCCTCCGGAGTCGCTGACAAAGTAGATTTCCCCGCCAACCAGAATCGGCGACGAGACGGCTGGCACACTGCGCTTGCACGCCCAAGCGATCTCCGGCCTGGCCTGGGTGATGTCGAACGCGATCAACTGCGGGCGCATGAAGCTGGTGCCGATGTACACCATGCCATCACCCACCACCGGCTTGGGCACGATGGAAAAACCAAGCGAGCCGTACTTCACCTTCCAAAGCTCCTCACCGGTCTCCGGGTCGTAACCGTACAACCAGTCCGCCGCCGGCGAGATGACGACGTCACGCCCGCGCACCCTGGTGACGACCGGCGTACCGTACGCTTTTTTCAACTGCGGGTTGTCGTTCATTTTGCCGGTGCGGCGCGTCTGCCAAGCGAGCCTGCCAGTGCGCTTGTCGAGCGCGGCGATGAACTGCCGGTCGCTGCCGTCCATGTGAAAGATCAGCAGGTCGTTCCAGAGGATCGGCGAGCCGCCGGGACCGTTCTCGTGCATCACCCACAGGTCCTGGTTGATCCAAAGCACCTTGCCGCTTTGGGTGTCGAGACAGGCCGTTCCGTACGAGCCGTTTTGGCAGTACAGCTTGCCGGCCTCGAGGATCGGCGTCGGCGAGGCGTAGCTGTTCGTCTGGTGCACCCACTGAGGGTCTTCCTTTTTCAGCAGTTCGATGTCTTTGACAATCTTGCCGCTGGATTTATCAACGCACAGCGCGTGGATGCGCACCTCGGAGAGAACCGTCAGCGGCTGGCTGCCGGTGTTGGCTTTCAAGCGCTTTTTTTTCTTCTCCTCGGACGCGACGGTTTCGTGTGCTGCCGTCACCCAGACCTGGTTACCGAGAATGATCGGCGACGACCAGCCGCGCCCTGGCAACTCGGTTCGCCACGAGACGTTTTTTACCTCGCTCCACTCGGTAGGCAGCTTGGAGGCGTCGGCGTGGCCTTGGCCATCCGGGCCGCGCCACTGTGGCCAATCGGCGTGGGTCTGGATCAGCGCCGCCAGCGAACCTGCGACCACGGCAAATACAATTGATGATTTCATGAAAACTTGGCCAAGCGGCGGTTGTGTGCGCGGCGTAGTGTATGCGGCCTGCGCCCCCGGGCAACCTTTCTTCGCCGCTTGGCCAGGCGCTTGGCCGCTTGTTTTGCTTGCCAGCGCGGCCGGTTGCCTTTAGCCCAAGGCGCGTCTGATGAAGCGAGAGTCGCTGAAAGAAACCAGGCGCCTGGTGGTCAAGTTTGGTACCGGCATCCTGACCAGCCGCAGCAAGCAGATCGATCCCGGCCAAATCGAGCAACTGGTCGCCCAAGTGGCGGCACAGTGCCAGGCCGGCCGGGAGGTCGTCGTGGTGTCGTCCGGCGCCGTCGGCGCCGGCATGGGCGTGCTGGCGATGGACAAGCGCCCCACCGACCTGTCCAACCTGCAAGCCTGCGCCGCCGTTGGCCAGTCGCAGCTCATGTCCACCTACACGGAATTGTTCGCCCGGCACAATCTGCCGGTCGCCCAGGTGCTCCTCACGCACGACGACCTCGAGCACCGCGAACGCCACCTCAACGCCCGCAACACCCTCGTCTCCCTCCTGGCCAAGGGCGTCGTGCCGATCGTCAACGAGAACGACGCCGTTAGCTACACCGAGCTGAAATTCGGCGACAACGACTGGCTTGCGGCGCTGGTTGCCTGCCTGCTGCCGGCCGACCTGCTCGTCATCCTCACCACCGTCGATGGCTTGGTGAAAAACTTTGGGAAGAAAAAGCCAAGCACAATCCCGGTCGTCGAGCAGATCGACGCCGACATCCAGAAACTGGCTGGCGGCACATTAAGCGCCACCGCCATCGGCGGCATGGAGACCAAGCTGCGAGCCGCCAGAATGACCGTACGCACCGGCATCCCTATGGTGATCGCCTCTGGCCGAAAAAAACGCACCCTCGCCAACATCCTCGGCGGCCAGGACGAAGGGACTTTTTTTGTCCCGCGTCCCGCCCGTCTCAAGGGCCGCAAGCGGCGCATCGCTTTTTTTCATCACCCCAAAGGCTCCCTGTGGGTGGACGACGGCGCGCGCGACGCCCTGCGCGACAAGGGCAAGAGCCTCCTGCCGCCCGGCGTGGCCAGGTGCAGCGGCGACTTTGCCAGGGGCGATGTCGTGCGCATCTGCGACATTAACGGCACCGAGTTTTCGCGCGGCATCAGCCGGTTCGACGCCGACGAAATCCGCGCCCGCAAACTCAAGGGCGTCGAGATCGTCCACCGCAACGACCTCGTCATTCTCTGACATGCCAGCCAATCGGAAACCAATAAAACGCAAACCGGCGATCGACGAACTCATCGAGGTCATGGCCCGGTTGCGCGGCCCCGGCGGCTGCCCGTGGGACCGCGAGCAGGATCACAAGTCGATCCGCTTCCACGCCGTCGAGGAGGTGTACGAACTCATCGACGCCATCGAGGCGGAGGACGACCACGAGATGCTCGAGGAATGCGGCGACCTCCTGCTGCAGGTCGTCTTCCACTGCCAACTGGCCGGGGAGCGAAAGGCGTTCGACTTCGAGAAAGCCGCCCGCACCATCACCGACAAGCTCATCCGCCGCCACCCGCACGTCTTCGGCGACTCCGACGCGAAAGACGTCGATGCCGTCTGGATACAATGGGAAAAAATCAAGCGCGCAGAAAAGAAGGGCACCCAGCACGAGCGCCCCTCCGTGCTCGACGGCATCCCGCGCCACCTGCCGTCGTTGCAGCGCGTCGGGAAACTCGTCAAGAAGGCGCGCAAAAACAAACTCACCGATGCGCCCCTGGCCAAGCCTTCCAAGCAGCGCTACACCAAGGCCACCTTGGCCAAGGAGTTGTTCGCCCTCGCCGAGTACGCCCAGAGCAAAGGCTGGCAACCCGAAGCCCTCCTCCGCGCCGAAACCAACCGCCAAGAAAAAGCCCTCCGCAAAAAAGAGGCCAAGGCAGGCAGGTAGCCGGCCCCTTTGAATCTCTACTCGTACAGGAGATATTTTGCGCGACGGGGAGTGAACTTGGCCAGGCCAGTTCTCCAGAGGGCCTCGATTTGGGCGAGCGTCTTGCCTTGCCCGAGCGCCTCGAGGGTTGGCGGGTGGCAGAGGAGGCGGCCGACCTTGGCCAGAGGGAATTGTTTCGGGTACAGCTCGTGCAGCACACGGGCGATGCCGATACCCAGCGGCACGGCACGAAGCTTCCGCCGGTCGGTAACGATGATGTTGACCCCGCCGCACGGTTCTCCCTCGTGAACACTCGCACTTGGAGTGAAGCGGATCGGGATGAAGGTGACGCATGCTTGGCCAAGCGCGTTAAGCCGCCTGGCCAAGCGCACACCATCGATATATGGCGCGCCGACCACCTCGAACGGCGTGTCGGTGCCGCGGCCGACGGACATCGCGGTCTCGAGCAGGCCAATGCCGGGATACAACAGCGCCTGGGTGAGGTTGCGCATGTTGGGCGACGGGTTCGTCCACGGCTGGCCAGTGGAGTCAAAAAAACGATCGCGCTTCCAGCCCTCGATTTTCACGATCTCCAACCCGACGTCCAGGCCGCGCTCGGCGTTGATCATTCGCGCCAGCTCGCCGGCAGTCATGCCGTGTTGCACCGGGATGTCGTGGTATGCGATGAATTGGCTCGGCCCGAGGCGCACCGGCCCGGCGACGGTGCCACCGCCGATCGGGTTCACGCGATCGAGCACGATGAATTGGATTCCCGCCTCGGCCGCCGCCTCCATCGCCAGGCCCATCGTTGAAATGTAGGTGTAAAACCGGCAGCCGATGTCCTGAATGTCGAAGATCAACGCGTCGAGTCCAGCGAGTTGTTCCGGTGTCGGCTTGCGGGTGTCGCCGTAGAGGCTGTGAATCTTGAGGCCGGTCTTGGCATCGGTGCTGTCGCTCACCTTCTCGTCGAGTTTGCCGTACAACCCGTGCTCGGGGCTGAACAGCGCCGTGAGTTCGACCTCCTTCGACGCCCGCAAAAAGTCGAGCGTCGAGCGGCGGTGTCGGTCGTGGCCGGTGTGGTTGGTGATGAGGCCGACCTTGGCGCCCCTTGGCAAAACACCCTTTCGCTGCCGCAATACGTCGGCTCCGTTGAGCACGCCCGGTGCCTCGCTGCCGCCAAACGAAAAACCCCGCAGCGCCTCGGCGGCCAGAGTGGCGACTTCGCGGCGCAGTGCGATGACGTTGCCCCTGCCATCGGGGTGCGTACGGCTGGTCATGAGAATCACGATGGTTCGGGTGGCCGGATCGATCCAGAGCGAGCCACCGGTCCAGCCGGTGTGCCCGTAGCCGCCGACCGCGAAATGGTTGCCACGCGGACTCGAGTACGGCGAGTCGATGTCCCAGCCAAGGCCGCGCCTAGCCTTCATGCCCTCCGGCGTGTGAATGGAAGTCATCAACCGGACGGTCTCATCCTTGAACAACCGCCGGCCGTTGAATTGGCCACCGTTGAGCATCATGTGGGCAAATCGCGACAGGTCGGCGGCGGTGGTGAACAGCCCGGCATGACCGGCGATGCCGCCCATGCGGCGGGCGGTCGGGTCGTGAACGACACCGTGTAGGATGGTGCCGTCCACCCGCTCAGTCGGTGCGATGCGGCTGCGCTTGGCCAAGGGCGGCATAAAGCCGGTGTCGCGCATACCAAGCGGCCGGTAAATGTGCTTGGCGGTGAACTCGTCGAGCGGTTGCCCCGAGGCCAGGCGGACAATCTCACCGAGCAGGATGAAGTTGATGTCGCTGTAGCGAAACTGGGTGTCCGGCTGCGTTGTCAGACGCTCGGCCCTGGCCAAGTCGATTGCCTTGGCCACGCCATTCCACGCCGGCTTGGCCGACAAGCCGGGCCGCAGCCCGGAAGTGTGCGTGAGCAGGTGGCGAACGGTCACGACCCCCTTGCCGTGAACCTCGAAGCCGGGAATCCAGCGATCCACCTTGTCGTCAAGACGGAGTCTGCCGCGCTCGACGAGCAGCATGACCGCCGGCGTGGTGGCGATAACCTTGGTCAGTGACGCGCCGTCGAAGATGGTGTCGCTCGTCATCGGCAGAGATTCCGGCTCGACCGACTTGGCGCCGTACGATTTTTGATAAACCGCCCCGCCGCTCACGAGGCGCACAACCGCGCCCGGCGCCTTGTCAGCGGCGATGGCGCGCTCGATCGCCGCATCGATCGCCTCAAGTTTGGCCGGATAAAAGACGGCCTCCGGCTGAACCGGCTTGGTTGATGTGGTTTTGCAGCCACCAAGCGTCAGCCCGGCGGCGAGAAACAGAAAATTGACCTTGAAATTCACCCGGCTCATTTCGCGCAGCACTGTAACGCGCCGGGAAAATTTAGACAGTTTGTATTCTCCGCTTGGCCAAGCGGATCACTGCTGATCGTTCGCCTCTTTTTCAGTGCCGTGTATCCACCGCCACAGTTTGCCCAACGGATCGTAATGCTTATCGACGACGCGTTCCTTGAGCGGGATGATGGCGTTGTCGGTGATGGTGATGTGCTCGGGGCAGACGTTGGTGCAGCACTTGGTGATGTTGCAGTAGCCGATGCCGTGGGCGTTCTTCAACTCCGTCGTGCGGTCCTCGGTGTCGAGCGGGTGCATCTCCAGCGCGGCGGCGTACACCAAAAAGCGCGGGCCGATGAACTCGTCATGCAGGCTGTGCTCGCGCAGCACGTGGCAGACGTCCTGGCAAAGGAAGCATTCGATGCACTTGCGAAATTCCTGCACGCGGTCGACGTCCTCCTGCACCATGCGCCATGTGCCGTCCTCGGCGTCGGGCTTGCGCGGCTTGAAGGGCTTGATTTTCTTTTTAATCTCGAAATTGCTCGAGACGTCCGTCACCAAATCCTTCACCACCGGAAAGGCCTTCATCGGCTGGATGGTCACCGGCGCGCCCTTGGGCGTTTCCGCCAGCACCTCGTCCATGCGCATCATGCACATGAGGCGCGGATGGCCATTGACCTCGGCGCTGCACGAGCCGCATTTGCCGGCCTTGCAATTCCAGCGGCAGGCAAGGTCGTTGGCACTCTCAGCCTGAATCTGGTGTACGGAGTCCAGCACCACCATGCCCTCGGTGACGTCGGTGGAGAAATCCTGATACCCCCCGCCCTTGGCATCGCCGCGCCAGATTTTAAAATCCACCTTCGCCATTACTGGTTGTCCTCGATGATTTTTTTCTGCTGCTCGGTCTGCGGCACCACCGGCACCTTATCGACCTCCATCGCGCCGTCCGCGCCCTTGCGGAGCAGCAAATTGTGCTGGCCCCAGTCGTCGGGGTCCTTGTCAGGAAAATCATTGCGCGTCTGCGCGCCGCGGCTTTCCCGCCGCTCCAACGCCGCCCGCGCCGAGGCCTCGCTGACGGTCAACAGGCATTTCAAGTCCAGCGCCGTGTGCCAGCCGGGATTGTACTCGCGGTTGCCATGGGCCGTGGCCTGGGTGGCGCGCTCGGCAAGCTTGGCGATGTCGTCGATAGCCTCCTTCATCAGCCCGTCCTCGCGGATGATGCCCACCTTGTCCTGCATCATCTCCTGCAGTTCGCGCTGGATTTCGTAGGGATTTTCGCCGTCGCCATCGCGTTCCAGCGGCTCCAGCGCCGCTTTCGCGAGGGCGTCCACCTCGGCGTCGTCAATTTTGCCGCCGCCATTTTCCTGCGCAAACTTCGCCGCGTACTCGCCCGCGCGCTTGCCGAATACCAAAAGGTCGCTCAACGAATTGCCGCCCAGCCGATTCGCGCCGTGCAGCCCCGCCGCCACCTCGCCCGCCGCGAACAATCCGGATACGGTCGACATTTGCGTCTCCGCGTCCACCCGCACGCCGCCCATCACGTAATGCGTCGTCGGCCCGACCTCCATCGGCTCCTTCGTGATGTCCAAATTCGCCAACTGCTTAAACTGGTGATACATGCTTGGCAGCTTCTTCTTGATGTGCTCCTCACTGTTGGCGAACTTCTCCTTAATCCACGCGATGTCAAGAAACGCCCCGCCGTGTGGACTGCCGCGGCCCTCGCTGACCTCCTTCAAAATACAGCGCGCCACGTGGTCACGCGTCAGCAACTCCGGCGGACGGCGCGCCTCCTTGTCGCCGGTCACGTAGCGCCAGCCCTCCTCCGGCGTGTCGGCGGTGGAATCCTTGTATAGCTCCGGGATGTCGTCGAACATGAACCGCTTGCCCTCGCTGTTCGTCAAAATACCGCCCTCGCCGCGCACGCCCTCGGTCACGAGAATCCCGCGCACGCTCGGCGGCCAGACCATTCCCGTGGGATGAAACTGGATGAATTCCATATCCAACAAATCCGCGCCGGCGTGGTATGCCAGCGAATGGCCGTCACCCGTGTATTCCCAACTGTTGCTCGTCACCTTGAACGCGCGCCCAACGCCGCCCGTCGCCAGCACAATGGACTTTGCCTTGAACAGCCGGAACCGCCCGCGCTCGCGGTCGTAGCCAAACGCCCCCACCACGCGGTCGCCGTCCTTCAGTAACTCGATGACCGTGCACTCCATGTACACCTCGAGCCCCTGATGAATGCCGTGGTCCTGCAGCGTGCGAATCATCTCCAGCCCCGTGCGGTCGCCCACGTGCGCCAGCCGCGGATACGCGTGCCCGCCAAAATTCCGCTGCAAAATCCGCCCATCCCGCGTGCGGTCAAACAGCGCCCCCCACTCCTCCAACTCATGCACCCGCGCCGGCGCCTCCTTCGCGTGCAGCTCCGCCATCATCGGGTTGTTGAGATACTGCCCGCCGCGCATCGTGTCGGCAAAATGGGTTTCCCATCCGTCGCGCTCGTCCACGTTGGCCATCGCCGCCGCCACACCGCCCTCCGCCATCACCGTGTGCGCCTTGCCCAGCAGGCTTTTACAAACCAGCCCCACCGAGCAATCGCCCGCCGCCTCGATGGCCGCGCGCAATCCCGCGCCGCCGGCACCAATCACCAAGACGTCATGCTCGTGTGTTTGAAAATCTCCCATCTAAAAAAACCGAAAATCGGTCCATGTGCCGCTCGCGCACATCCAGACGTATAAATCCGTAAACCCGACCCAAACCAGGCTGCACCATGCCCAGATCATGTGCTTGGCATTGAGGCAACCAACACATTCATAGCACTTCGAGCGGACGGGGGCCTTTGAGAGCTTGTTGATTCCGCCGCCAATGAGGTGTCGAAATGAATGACAGCCGAACGTGTAGCCGCCCAGCAGGATGACATTGCCCCACAACACCAAGCTGCCAATGCCCAGGCCAAACTTCCTGTCACCATCCTCCGCGACAAACCACATGCCCTGCCAGGCATCGTAGCCGAGGATGAAAATGAAGACGGCCGCGACGTAAAAAAAGTACCGGTGGATGTTTTGAAATATGAGGGGAAACTTCTGTTCACCACGATAGTTGTCGCGGGGTTCGCTCACCGAGCAGTTGATGGGATCGGCCCAGAAAGCCTTATAGTAGGCACCCCGGTAGTAATAGCAGGTGAACCGGAAACCGGCCGGGGCCCACAGGATCAAAAACGCCGGCGACACCCAGTGGGGCACCCAGCCCGGCATGGTGCCCAGCCAAGCGTGAGCGGCAAGGGCGCCTTTCAAATCGGCGGACAATCCCGGCAAATCATGGAAGTAAACAATCGGCGAAAAGAACGGCGACAGGTAGTTGGTTCCCCCCTCCACCGCCAGAAAATGCTGCCCGTAAAACGCCCGCCAAGTGGAATACACGATGAACGCCGACAGCCCGAGAAAGGTGAGCAGCGGCTGCACCCACCACGCATCACGCCGCATCGTTTTTCCAAAACCGGTGTCTGAGAGGGAAGCTTGTCCGTTGGCCATGTTGGATAGAACCGAACACCTGAATAGGCGCGCGAAAGAATGCCAATGTGCACCCTCTGAAGCAAGAACAGATTCGATTGACCCCGCTTCAAGCGCGGGGGTTACATGATTTCCTTTAGCAGGATGCCGAGGAGGTCTTCGATTTTTACCCGGCGCTGCTCCATGCTGTCGCGTTCGCGGAGGGTGACGGTATCCTTGGTTTCATCGCCGTTTTCGCCAATCGTGTCGAAATCGATCGTCACGCCGAACGGCGTGCCGGCCTCGTCCTGCCGGCGGTAGCGGCGGCCGATCGCGCCGGTTTCGTCGTAAAACACGGTCATGTACGGCTGCAGCAGGGCGCGGACTTCCATCGCCTTGGCCACCAACTCCGGCTTGTTCTTGAGCAGCGGAAAGACGCCCACCTTGACCGGCGCGATGCGCGGGTGAAAACGCATCACCACGCGGGTCTCGGTCTTCCCTTTTACGTTGGTGATTTCCTCCTCGTCGTAGGCGTCGCAGATGAACGCCAGCACGGTGCGGTCGGCCCCGGCGGCCGGCTCGATGACGTGCGGCACGAACCGTTCCCGGGTCTCCTCGTCGTGGTAGGTGAGATCCTTGCCGCTGCCGGGATATTTCGGCTTGCCGTCCTCGCCCATCTCGACGACGAGCTCGTCGCCGTCGCGGACGAGTTTGCCCTCCATGTGCGAGCGCAGGTCGAAGTCGCCGCGGTGGGCGATGCCCTCGAGTTCGCCGTACTCACCTTCCTCGCAGAACGGGAAGGCATACTCGACGTCGGCGGTGCCGACGGAGTAGTGCGAGAGTTCGGCCTGCTCATGGTCGCGGAGGATGAGCCGATCCCTGTTGATGCCCAAATCGACGTACCACTGGAATCGGCGGTCGCGCCAGAATTGATACCACTCGCGTGACTCGCTTGGGTGGCAGAAAAACTCCATCTCCATCTGCTCGAACTCGCGGGTGCGGAAGGTGAAGTTGCGCGGCGTGATCTCGTTGCGGAAACTCTTGCCCTGTTGCGCGATGCCGAACGGCACCTTCACGCGGCTGCTGTCCACCACGTTGCGGAAGTTGACGAACATCCCCTGCGCCGTCTCCGGCCGCAGGAACACCTTGCTGTCGTCGCTGCGCATGGCGCCGATGTGCGTCTCGAACATCAGGTTGAACTCACGCGGCTCGGTGAGCGTGCCAAGCTCCTTTGCGTCGGGTGCGAGCACTTGCTCTGCTTCGCTGACAGAAGTCAGGTCGGTGACGTCGCCGTGCCATGTCAACTTATCAGCGTACTTCGCCTTGAGCTTGAAATACTGCAACGCGCGCTTGGCAATCTCCTTCTTCGCGTCGCCATCGGTGACGCAGGTGACGAATGCCTTCTGGCCTTCGTGCTCCACCCAGGCACCCTTGATGTGGTCGTGGCGATAGCGGCGTTTGCTCTCGCGGCAATCGACCATCATGTCGTGAAACAGGTCGTAGTGGCCGGACGTCTTCCACACACGCGGGTGCATGATGATCGACGACTCGATGCCGGTCATCTGGAACGGCCGTGGCGCGCCTTCCGGCTGCACGCGCTCGTTGTGTGTGGTGACCATGTCGCGCCACCACGCCTCCTTGATGTTACGTTTCAGTTCGATGCCGAGCGGGCCGTAGTCCCACAACCCGTTGAGTCCGCCGTAAATCTCTGAGGATTGGAAAACAAACCCGCGCCGGCGGCAGAGCGACACGATTTTTTCCATCCGTTCGTTTGAATTGGTCACGGCCATAAAAAAGGGGCGGCATCTTCGCAGAGGCAAGCCCGGTGTCAAGGGAACGAAAGCCGCCTGGCCGTTTATTTCCGTTGAAAAATGGCCGGTTGTGCCGACAATCCCGGCGTGTTGTTCCGCCCCGGCAGAGTGTTGGCGCTGGTGCTCGCCGTGCTGCTCATCGGCGCGGTGGTGGTGCTCTTCACCCCACGCGAGCAACCTCCCTCTCCCTCTCCCGCACCCAAGCCAGCCCAAGCCGGTGGGCTTGTCGATGAACAGGTGATGCAACAGGTCGCCGCCATCGAGGCCAAGCACCGCCATTGGGACGCCACCGTGTGGGCCGACGAGATGACCGCACGCCGGTACGGTGAGGTGGCGATTCAAATCTGGGACAACCTCCGGACCGGCGCCGACCCGTTTCAACTGCTCGGCGGCATGCCGTTTCGCGAGATGCAGCTTGGCCAGGCCCAGACGGCCGAGCCTTGGGAGTCGGGCATCCGCCGCGTCCGCCGGGCCAAGGGCGGGCCGGCCTGGTCCGCCGAGCAGTTCACCCAGGCGCTTGGCCGCTGGAAGGCCGCCGGCTGGCAACTCCAGCAGAGCGAGTGGCGGCATCGCCGGTTCGAACCACGCGCCGGCGGCGGGCCGAGGTCAGTCTTTTGGATTTCACTGCACCTCGTCAACGGTCCCTTGGCCAAGCGCGGCATCCTGCGCGGTGACATCACGGTGCAGTGGCAACCGGCCGAACTGACGCCGGAGACCCTGCCCCAGCCGGATCGTATCGACCTCACCGGACTCGAGTGGCTCGAGCGTACCGGTGCGCCAACATTCAACCCGGTCAGCCGGCAGGACATCGTCCCCAACGACGGCAACATTTTCATCGACCCGCTAATCCTGTACGACTTCAATAGCGACGGTAGGGTGGAGGTGATCCTAGGTTGCAAAAACCGCATCTACCGCAACCTCGGCGAAGGGCGCTTCAAGGCCGAGAAGCTTTGCCCGAAGTTCAGTGAAACCGTGTTCAACGTCACGCTTGAGGACTTGTCCGGCGACGGCGTGGTGGACGTGGTCGCCTGCGGGCACAAAGGCATTTATCTCATTGAAGGCCAGTCGGATGGGATGTTCCTAGGTGAGGCTAGGCTCGCTTGGCGGGCACCGGAAAAAGTGCTCGATCCAATGGTGATGACCACCGGCGACATCGACGGTGATGGCGATGCGGACCTGTGGTTGTCGCAGTACAAATTGCCTTACGTGAAGGGCCAAATGCCGACGCCGATTTACGACGCCAACGACGGATTCCCCGGCTACCTGCTGCTCAACGACGGCACCGGCCGGTTGACCGATGCCACCGCCGCCGCCGGGCTGGCAGCCAAGCGCCACCGCCGCTCGTACAGCGCATCGTTCGCGGACATCGACAACGACCGCGACCTGGATCTGGTCGTCGTCAGCGACTTCGCCGGTGTGGATCTTTACCTCAACGACGGCTCGGGCAAGTTCACGGACGCGACCGATCGGCTCGTCGAGAATCATTACGGCTTCGGCATGGCGCACACCTTCGCCGACTACGACGCCGACGGCAAAATGGATTTGCTGATGATCGGGATGAACTCGTGGGCCGCCGAGCGGCTGCTATCGATGAAGCTCTCGGCACCGACGCACCAGCACTACACTGAGCGGTTGGATGATCTCACATTCGGCAACCGGCTTTACTTCGGCGGCGGGAATAAATTTGAGCAGCGGCCGATGGGCGATCGCGTGGCCAACACCGGCTGGTCGTGGGGCGCGACGTCGTTTGACATGGACAACGACGGCGACACCGACCTCTTCATCGCCAACGGCCACAAGAGCCGCGAGTCGGTGAAAGACTACGAGCGGCAGTTTTGGTGCCACGACATTTACCACGCCACCTCCGAGCCGAATCCCGCGATGGAGGTTTACATCCGGGGCACATCCAGCCGGTTGTACGGTGCCGGCTACTCGTACGGCGGCTACGAGAAAAATCGGCTGCTGCTCAACCGCGAAAACAAGTCGCTCGATGATGTCGCATTCCTGATGAACGCCTCACACGAGATCGACTCGCGCAACGTCGCCAGTGGCGACATCGACGGCGATGGGCGGCTTGACCTGTTTTTCACCCACTTTTCCGTCTGGCCCGAGCCGGGGTCGCAGGGGCTCCTGATGGCGCGCAACCTTTGGCCGGGCGACAACCGCTGGGTGGGCTTCCGACTGGCCCGCAGCGCCGACTGCCCGTCGCTCAACGGAACCAAGGTTCACCTTCGGGCCGGCGGGCGCGACCAGTGGCGTACCATCGTCAACGGCGACTCATACCGCTCGCAGCATGCGCCGATTGCCCACTTCGGCCTTGGCCAAGCGGCGGCGGTGGAGTTTGTCGAAATCCACTGGCCAAACGGCCAAACCACACGGATTGACGAGCCGCCGCTTGGCCAATATCACGCCGTACAGGCCGTCACGCCTCCGGCCGAATAAACCACTCGGCCACCGTGTCGGCGAAGCGCATCCCCAGCCGCGTGAGGTGGAATCGCTCGTCGCTGCGGATGCCCCAGTCGGAATCCACCGCCCGCTGCATGTCGCCGGCCCACTTGACGCGCAGGTCGTGGCCGGTGGTCTGCTCGAACAACCCGAACGGCCAACCGGCATTCATTCGCAGGCCGAACGCCGCCGTCTCGCCGGCGCTGGCCAGGGGCGAAAGTTGCTCGACCGACTCGTGCGCCCGTTGGCCAAGCGCAAGCTGCTGACAGTAGCGCTCAGTGTTGGCGACGTTGCGGATGCGGCGGCCATCGACGTAGCCGGTCGCGCTTGGGCCAAGCGCCTGACACGCGCCGCCGCGCCAGTAGTTGACGTTGTGGCGGCAGGCGTGCGATGGCAGATCGGCGCTTGGCTCGCCGTCGTGCCGCGCGAAGTTGGCCACCTCGTATTGCGTGAAGCCGCCGGAGGCGGCGGTGTCGATCAGCTCGTCGTACATCGCGCAGGCCAACTCGTCATCCACGTCGAACTCGCCCGCCTGCAGTTGCTCGTAAAGCGGCGTGTCCTCCTCGTAGATCACCTCGTAACAGGAGAGGTGTTCGCTGCCCATCGCGATCGCCTCGGCCATGGTGGCTTTCCAGATTGCCATCGTCTGGCCGGGGATGGCGAACATGAGGTCGAGGTTGATGTTGTCGAAGCCGGCGGCACGCAGCCGGTCGAACGACTTGAACACCATCCCGCGCGAGTGGATCCGGCCAAGCCGGTCGAGCAAGCCCTCGTCGAGCGACTGCACGCCCATCGAGATACGGTTCACGCCGTGCCCGCGAAGGAGCCGGGCTTTCTCCGTCGAGACGGTGGCGGGGTTGCACTCGACCGTCCACTCGTCGGCGCCGAGCAGGTCGAGCCGCTCCATCGCCTCAAGGAGGCGCCGCCACTGGGCCGTGCTGAGCAGCGACGGCGTGCCGCCGCCGAAGAAAATCGTCCGGGGTTTGAGCGACGGGGCGACCAGTTCCATCTCGCGGATCAGCGCATCGACGTAGCGGTTCATCTGCCCTCCGCTGGAGGGCTCGGAGAAAAAAGCGCAGTACTCGCACTTGGCCGCGCAAAACGGCACGTGCACGTAAAGACTGCGAACAGGTGTGTGGGACGCGCTCATGAAAAGCGCGTTCAATCAGGAAGCCTTGCGCTTCCGGACATAGTCCATGGCGGAGACCACACCGGCCCCGAGGGCAAAAATGACCGTGGCCGTTGCGACTCCGATGCCGATGCCGATACCCATTTCCATGTAGATTGCCACCAAGGCAATATCCATCATCTGGGCGGCGCCAAGCACGCCCCCAGCCAGGACAACTATGAGAATACCCCAAAACATGATTCACCCGGCATTTCGCCGGAGGGGCAAACTAACCTCTCTGGGTTCGCTAGGCCAAGCGATTTCTAGTTTGATTTTCTATTTATTTGTTTTTTTTGCGTAATTTGTTATTATATCTCAGCGGCCACGCATACTTTGGGTATCACACTCTTTTTATGGATTTACCACATTTCCCCCCGTTCTGTCTCGCTCGCCTGTTGCGCAACACGTTCCACCCCAGACCGGGCGAGCGTATCTGCATTCTCATCGACCTGCCCGAACTCGGCTTGGCCAATGGCTGGGCGTTCCTCGGCGACGAGCGATTCTCCATCCAACGCCACGCGCATGACTCGTTTTACAAGGCGCTGCACGACGGCGTGATGACCGAGCTTGGCCTGGTTGGAGGCGAGTTTTTCGCCTACCAGGAAACCGACGGCAGCAACCTCGACCTGCCGGACCGCGCCGTCGCGCCGGACGGCGGGGAAGTGAGCCTCGAGCGCGAGGTTTATCCCAGCTACGACATCATCCTCTGTATCTCGACCCACTCCGCCACCGCGCCGCTGACCGCCTTGGCCAAGCGGCACGGCTTTCGCGGGGCGACGCTGCACGGCGTGAACGACATCATCCTCCGCAGCGGCTTGGCGGTGGACTACAACGAGGTCAGCCGCGACGCCGAAAAACTGCGCCTCGCGCTGACGTGGGCCGACCATTTCGAAATTGACTTTGCGCTCGTTGACGACACGCACACGCTTCGGCTCGAGTGCGGACGGCAGGAGGCGCAAAAGAGCCACGGCATCTGCCTCGCCGACGAGCCGGACGTCGCCAACCTCCCCGCCGGCGAGGTGTACTTCGTGCCGACCGGCGGCCAAGGCGCGTTCCCGATGCAGTACGCCGACGGCACGCTTGGCCTGGAGCAGGTCTCCGGCGGCCGTATCACCGGCGCCACGCTGATCTGCGGCGACCAAGCGGTCATCGACGCGCACAACGCCAAGCTGGCCGACGACCCGGTCACCGGCGAACTCTGCGAACTCGGCTTCGGCACTCAGGTATTGCCGGTGTCCGGCCGCGACATTCAGGACGAGAAAATCCTCGGCACCATGCATGTCGCCACCGGCCGCAGCGACCACCTCGGCGGCAACTTGACACCCGACAAGTTCGCCAAGGCGCAAAACGCCACGCACGACGACATCCTTTTTTCACCAAGCAAAACGCCCGACATCACCGTCACCCAGGTACGAATGCACCGCGACGGCGACTCGATCGTCGTGCTCGAGAACTACCAACCGGCCAAGCATCTCCTCCGGGCGCTCGGCTGAGATGGGTTTACTTTTGCCGAAAGCCACTTACCCTTTGCCTCACACGTCATGCGTTTACTCATTTGCATTCTCACATTGGCCGGCTTCACAACCGGGGAACTCACTGCCGCGGACAAAAAACCGCTGCGTGCACTGCTGATCACCGGCGGTTGCTGTCACGATTACGCCACGCAAAAAGACCTACTCAAGCAGGGACTCGAGGCGAGACTCAACATCGTCGTCGATCACGTGCATTCGCCCGACAAAAGCACCAACCCGCCGTTGGCCATCTTTGGCAACCCCGACTACGCCAAGGGCTACGACGTGGTGATCCACGACGAATGCGCCGCCGCCCAGACTGACCCCAAGGTCATCGCCGGCGTACTTGCGCCGCACCGCCACGGCATCCCCGGCGTGAACCTCCATTGCGCCATGCACTCGTACCGATTCGGCGACTTCCGCAAACCCGTCAAGGCCGGCGCGGCCAACGCCAAGTGGTATGAGTACATCGGCGTTCAATCCACTGGCCACGGCCCAAAGACACCGATCGCGATCGCGTTCGAGAACAACGTGCCGTACATCACCAAGGGCATCAATAACTGGACGACAGGCAACGAAGAACTTTACAACAACGTGCAGGTGCTCCCCAACACCAAGGTCGTCGCGCGCGGGACGCAGGGCAAAAGCAAGGCCGTCGTCGCGTGGACGAATGACTACAACGGCACCCGTGTCTTCAGCACCTCCATCGGCCACAACAACTTCACCGTCGCCGACCCGCGTTACCTTGACTTCGTCGCGCGCGGACTACTCTGGGCCGTCAAGCGCGAGGATGCGCCGATCAAAAAGGCGGACAAATAACGCGATGGCCGGGGGGGGTTACGAGACCGCCAAGGCGCTTTCCGAGTACCTGCTGTTTCACTACGGCAAACCGGAGCAGGTGTTGCCATGGGACTTCGGGCCAAGCGATGCGCTCGACTACCCCACCCGCTGTGTCAGCGAATGCGTCGCCGCCGACCGGCTCGGAGTCAACGCCCGCGCGCTCGATCTCGGCTGCGCCGTCGGCCGCTCGACCTTCGAACTCGCCCGGCACTGCACCGAAGCCATCGGCATCGACCTGTCCGAAAGCTTCATCGCCGCCGCCAGCCAACTGCAGCGCGAGGGGCAACTCGACTACTCATTCGCCGTCGAGGGCGAGCTTGGCCAAGCGGCCGTCGCCGAGGTGCCAAGCGGCATTGACCACGCTCGCGTGAGTTTCGAGCAGGGTGACGCCACGTTTCTGCGGGATGGCCTTGGCCAATTCGATGTCTTGCTGATGGCCAACCTCATCGACCGCCTGCCCTGCCCGGCCAAGTGCCTCGAGCAACTCCCCGACCTTGTTGCCACCGGGGGTCAACTGATCATCGCTTCTCCCTGCACTTGGCTCGAGGACTACACGCCCAAGGCCGAGTGGCTCGGTGGCACTGAGCGCCTTGGCCAAGCGCGGCAAACCCTCGACACCCTCCGCGACCTCCTCGCGCCCGACTTCACGCTGGACGGCGAATGGAACCTCCCGTTCCTCATCCGCGAGCACGCCCGCAAATACCAGTGGAGCGTTGCCCAAGCCACTCGCTGGCTCCGCCGATAAACTCAATCCGCGAATTTGACCCGATAAAAGCCCATTGGTTGCTCGAGGTCTTTTTGGACGGCGTAGCTCCGGGTTGGGGATTCCAGCTTGACGATTTCCCTGGTTTCCCATTCGCGGAGATTCGGACTGTAACTCACCTCGTACCGCTCACCGACGAGCCCTTCGATTTCGACCGTCAACTGCCCCTCGCCGCGGCGAATCTTCATCACCGGCGGAGCAGCTTTTTCGATCATCGTGATAATTTCCGGCACACCCCTTGAGCGGGCGAAGAACAAAACGGACTGGCCATAATCCGTCTCCACCGAGACATCCACACCGGTTGATATAAGAAACTCCACCATTTTCGTTAGCTTGTGGTAAACCGCCGTATGGAGATGCGTCCAACCAGCCTCTCCTCTCACGTTAACGTCCCCGCCGATTTTGATGATGAGAATGCTTAAATCCTCCCTTTCAGCCTCAACGGCCCGGGTCAGCACACCATCCAAGCTCCCCAACGGCCACAGCAGTTGAATTACAATCTCCTCATCCCCATCGATGAATTTCTCGTAAAAAGCATGGATTTCGTTTATGGCATCAACTCCCGTATCCAAATCGACGAAATATTTGAGTGTTTCATAATGCCTGTTCACCGCCGCCAGAAGCGCGGCTTCCCCTCCATGGGCAACGACATCCACACCTTGGCTCACCAACAGTTTCACCGCATCCAAATGCCCACCTGCTGCGGCTAATTTTAACGATCTCTCACCATACTTTTCGATGTCCGCACCTGAATCGATCAACAGTGCCATGACTTCGACATGGCCATTTCCAGAAGCAAACCCAAGAGGCGTGGTGCCGGGCAAATCCAAATTAAAAGGATTGAACTCATCATTAACATCCACGCCTTTATCCAGTTGTTTTTGGACTTTCGCCAAGTTCCCAGCCTCTGCATATTTCCAGATACCTGTTGGTTTAAACCAATCAGAAGAGTCGAGATCAAAATCAAAGGATTGGCTAAAACCTGAAGGTATCGCTGTGAAACAAAGCACCGCTGCAATTGTTTTTATCAGTATCTTTTTCATTGCATTTCCTCATGCGGCCGCCGCACCACGCTTGGGCCAGTGCAAAAAATAGCACTGATTCACCAAAAACCGGTCATTGATAAAATCAATGGCAATATCGACTGAATCGATGGCCGCCACCGCCCGCTTGGCCAAGCGCTTGGCCAAGTTCCGCCTTGCCCCGATACGGTGGTTCGGCAACGCTGCCGGGCCGATAATTCAGTTCGTCATGTACAAACTCGCTTTTGTCTTTTTGTTGATCGGCTTAGCCAACGGCTTGGCTGCTGAGTCGAAATTTGCTCCCACGGATTGGCCGAACTGGCGCGGGCTCACCTCCGACGGCCAAGCGCTGCTCGTCGATGGGTTGCCGACGGAGTGGAGTGAGACGAAAAATGTGGTTTGGAAAACGCCGATCCCGGGCCGCGGCCACAGTACGCCGACGGTGGTGGGCGAGCGCATTTATCTCGCCACGGCGGATGAGGAGGAGATGTTCCAGACCGTGCTCTGCATCGACAAGGCCAACGGCAAGGTCGCTTGGCAAACGAAGGTGCACGAGGGGCAGTTCGCGATCGGGCTGAACAAGAACGCCTCGCACGCGGGCACGGCGGTGGTGCACGACGGCGAGCGGTTGTTCGTGAACTTCGTGATCGGCAACCAGGCGTTCGCCACGGCGCTGGGCCTCGACGGCAAAGTTCTTTGGCAAAAACCGATCGGCAAATACAGGGTGCACCAGGGCTACGGCAGTTCGCCGATGGTGTATCGCGACATCGTCGTCGTGAAGGCCGACACGAAAATCGGCGGTGCCATTTGTGGGTTGGACAAAAAAACGGGCCGCGAAATCTGGAGGCAGGAGCGCCCGAAGATTCCGAACTACACCACGCCGGTCGTGGTTGAGGCGGCGGGCAGGCTGCAGATGGTCTTTTGCGGCTGCGAACGGGTCACGAGTCTCGACCCGCTCACCGGCAAAAAGTTGTGGGAGATGCCGGGCTCGACTCAGGAGTGTGTGTCGACACTGGTCACGGACGGCACGCACATCTTCATCAGCGGCGGCTGGCCGAAAAATCACACGGCGGCGATTGTGGCCGACGGCTCCGGCAAAATCGCCTGGCAAAACACAGCCCGCGTTTATGTGCCGTCGATGCTGATACGCGACGGGTTTCTCTACGTGACGATGGACGCCGGTTTTGCGATCTGCTGGGATGCCAAAACCGGCAGGCCGCAATGGAAGGAACGTCTCGGGGGCGCATTCTTTACCTCACCGGTGATGGTCGGAAACCGCATTTACGGAACCAACCGCGCTGGCAAAACATTCGTCTTTGAGGCGAACCCGAAGGAGTTCAAGCCCATCGCCACCAACCAGCTTGGCGACGAGGTATACGCCTCGCCGGTCGTCAGCGGCAGCCGGCTGTACCTTCGCGTTGCCTTCAAGGACGACGAACGTCAGGAGGTCCTCTACGCCATTGGCAGCAAGTAAGCGTCCGCTTGACCAAGCGCTTGGCTTGCTCTCAGGACAGCGGCCAGAAGTGGAGGATCAGCGGTGTGCCGATGAGGACGATGACGATTTCCAGCGGCAGGCCGACCTTCCAGTAGTCCCAGAACCGGTAGCCGCCCGGCCCCAAAATCATGGCGTTGCACTGGTGGCCAATGGGGGTCAGGAACGCACACGACGCCCCCACCGCCACCGCCATCAAAAACGGGTCGGGCTGCAGGCCAAGCGTGCCGGAGATGCCAACGGCGATCGGGGCCATGATGAACGCCGTGGCGGCGTTGTTGATGATATCGGAGAGACACATGGTCACGATCATGACCAGGCTGACCATCGACCACGGCATCGACCACGACGGCAGGGCGCCAGTCAGGCCCTTGATCGACTCGGCGATCAGCCCGGTGCAGTCGGTTGATTGGAACGCTTGGCTGACCGGAATCATCGCGCCGAGGAGAACGATGATTGGCCATTCCACCTCCCGGTAAATGTCCCGGAGCGGCAAAATCCCGCAAAGAATGTAAGCCAGTACGGCACCCAAAAACGCAATGGTCATCGGGAAGCCCGTCATACTCAAACCGATGGCGCCCGCAAAAATCGCCACGGACAAACCGATCCTCGAGAACGTGCCTACGTTGAGTTCGCGCTCGGCGAGGGGCAGCAGATTGAGGTCGGCGATGGTGTCGTCCATCTCCGGGGTTTTGCCGTGCAGCAACAGGACGTCGCCGACGCGAAAAACCACCTCCTTGAGTTGCTTGCGGATGGGCTTGTTTTGACGCGCCACAGCCATGAGCGTCATCGTGTTGCCGCTGTGCCGCCGAAGGTGCGTCCGGGTGCGACCCAACAGCGGCGAACCGGCAGTTACGATGGCTTCGGTGAAGCCGGTGTTCTCCCCCTTCAGGCTGTCGATGCGATGTCGCATCTCCTTGGACAGATGCAGGCCGTGTTCCTCGATCAATCCCTGCAACTCCACCGGGTCGGCCTTGACCACGTACCGGCAGCCTTCCTGAATGATGCCGTCCGGGTTGGGTGGCAGAACCTTGTCGTCCTTTCGGATGAACCCGAAGATGGCCATTTTTTCGCCGACGAGTTCTTCCACCTCGGTCACCGTTTTGCCGACCCATTTGCAGTCAGCCGGGGTGCTGATCTCGGTGATGTAGTCGTTGATTTGGAACAGCGATTCCATGCCCGGTTTCTTGTGCGACTTGCCGGGGATCAGCCGCCAACCAATCAGCACAATAAACAGCAGCCCGGCAACTGCCACCAAGCCCCCGACCGAAAAAAAATCAAATAAACCAAAAGCGGATTCCTGGATGAAATCTTCCGGCAGCTTCCTAGTGAGCTCCACCCGCAGGTTGGCGATGATGATGTTCGGCGGCGTGCCGATCATCGTCATCATGCCGCCGAGGATGCTGGCAAACGCCATGGGCAACAGCAGGATGGTGGGCGAGCGCTGCCGATCAACCGCAGTCTTCAGAGCGACCGGCAGCATGAGCGCGAGTGCCCCCACGTTATTCATGAAGGCGGACAACACCATGACCACCAGCGAGAGACTCAAGATGTGCGGGATCTGGTTTTTTGTGAACGGCATCACACTGCGCGAGATTTGATCCACCACGCCGGAGTTACGCAGCGCCCGGCTGATGATCAGCACCGCTGCCACGGTCACCACCGCCGGATGCCCGAACCCCTCCAGCACCCGCTTGGGATCCTTGACCAGTTCGGACGTTTCACCCCCAAGGATCGCGTCCAGCGCCACCAGCGCCACCAGCGCGATGACTGCCACGATGTCGTACCGCCACTTGTTCCACGCAAACAGGGCGAACATCACGAGTATCAATCCAGTAATGGCAATCTGATCGGGATTCATGAAATAATTAGTCCAACGTCCGCCGAACATTAACAGGCCGGCCAGCCGCATTAAACGGAATTCCGCCCCGGCAGTCGCTTGGCCAAGCGCCCGCGAAAACCGGACTTTGGGGATTGTCTGGGGGAGTGTTTCCCGCTAGAAAACGGGCAGGATGCCATCTGTTGGAGACCAGTTGAGGACCACCCGAGAGGAGCAGGGCAAGTCGCTCGAGGACATTGGCGGCGAACTAAAAATCCGCGCCGACCATGTGCTGGCCCTTGAAGAAGGGAATTTTGACAAGTTCGACGCCCCGGTGTTCGTGCGCGGGTTCATCCGTTCCTACTGCCGGGTTCTCAAGATCGACTCGGCACCGGTGGTCGTCCAGCTCAACCAGGAACTCGGCGGCACGGAAGCCCTTGCCAGCGACCCCGCCCTGTCCCCGGGCAAAAAAGGATTCGTCGATCAACTCACCCTTTTCCTGACACGCGTCAACTGGAGCGTCTGGCTGCCGTTGCTCGTGCTGATCCTGATCGCCTCAATCGTCTGGGCGGTTGTCAGTGCCCAGGAGACCAAGCGCAAACAACTCGAGAGCGGCAGTTGGATAGAGAATCTGCCGGCAGCTGAGTATCAGCCATCGCGCGGGATACTCGAGCTGAAAATTGATGACCTGCCGCCCGCCCCGGTCAAGCCGTCCGCCACCAACGCCCCGAGCGCGACCCCGTAATGCGACGGCGCAGCCAACCGACCCGGCGCACGCTGGCGGTGGCAATCTTGCTCGCCGGCCTGCTTCCTTCCATTGACGCCCTGGCCCGGGCTGACGACCACACGGTCGATTTTAGCCGGGACATCCGCCCGATCCTCTCCGACAACTGTTACCAGTGTCACGGGCCAGACGCCAACCAGCGCAAGGCCGGTCTGCGGCTCGACACCGCGGCGGGCGCGTTCCGCAACGAGGACAGCGTGCGCCCATTCGTTGCTGGCAAGCCGGGCGAGAGCGAAGTTCACCGGCGCATCACCACCGATGATCCGGACGACCACATGCCACCGCCCGACTCGGGGCGTGCGCTCGACGACGGCGAAAAGGAGTTGATCCGACGCTGGATCGAGCAGGGCGCCAAGTGGCAGAACCACTGGGCGTTCATCCCGCCCAAGCGCCCCGCCCTGCCCCGCGACCAGGCGGTTGGCCAGGCACAGCCGGGCAACGCGATCGACCACTTCATCCTAGCCAAGCTCCACTCCGGGCAACTCGCGCCGTCGCCGGTCGCGACCAAGCGCACGTTGATCCGACGCGCGACGCTCGACCTCACCGGACTGCCGCCCACGCTGGCCGAGGTCGAAGCCTTCGTCGCCGACAAGTCGCCGCACGCTTACGGGCGCCTGGTCGATCAGCTCCTCGCGTCGCCGCGTTACGGCGAGCACATGGCGCAGGAATGGCTCGACGCCGCGCGCTACGCCGACACCAACGGCTTCCAGGCCGACCGCACCCGCAACCAGTGGCACTGGCGCGACTGGGTCATCGATGCGCTGAACCGCAACATGCCGTTTGACCAGTTCACCATCGAGCAGCTCGCCGGCGACCTGCTGCCGGAGCCGTCGCTTGATCAACTCATCGCCACCGGCTTCAACCGCAACCACATGCTCAACGGCGAGGGCGGCGCGATCGCCGCCGAGACACAGGTCGAGTACGTCGTCGACCGCGTCGAGACGACCGGCACCGTCTGGCTCGGGCTCACCGTCGGCTGCGCGCGCTGCCACGACCACAAGTACGATCCGATTTCGCAGAACGAGTTCTACCAGTTGTACGCCTTCTTCAACGCCCTGCCGGAACGCGGCGGCGGCGACATGGAGCCCACCATCAAGGTGCCCACGCCGGAACAGGCGGCCAAACTCAAGCAACTCGAGACCACGCTGGCCGGCCACCAAGCCGTGCTCGCTCAGTCCTTGGCCAGGTTCGACGCCGAGCGCGAAGAATGGGAGGTGCCGCTGCGGAGGGAGATCGGGCAAACCGGCCGGCTCGATGGCTGGCGTCGGCTCAAGCCGGATTCCGCCGAGTCGTCCAACGGCACCGAGTTGAAGATACAGGCCGACGACTCGGTGCTGGCCGCCGGCAACCTGCCGGACAATGACACTTACGAACTCACCTTCAGCACCACCCTCGAAAACATCACCGGCTTCCGGCTCGAGACGCTCACCGACCCGAGCCTGAAAAGCGGCGGCCCCGGACGCGACGGCGACTTCGTGCTGACCGGCTTTGAGTTGCAGCCCGGTGTTGACGAACTCGACCTCGGCAGTCTCGAGCAACGCTTCGACAGCGGCGTGATGAAAAAGGGTGCCAAGCAGATCGACATCGACATCACCGGCCAGCGGCTGCTCGTTCTCGACGTTAGCGACACCGGCAATGGCATCTCCTCCGACTGGGCCAACTGGGGCGAACCGATTCTAGAAGGCCCCGACGGCACCCTCAAGTTGACAGACCTCGACTGGCACTCCGCGACGACCGACTACCGCGAAGTCCTCAAGGGCCGCAACGCGAAGGGTGAGCCGCAGCGCATCGACGGCCGACTGCTCAAGTGGGGCATCGGCACCCACGCCAAATCGCGCGTCGTCTTCCTGCTGCCGGAGGGCTACACCCGATTCAAGGCCACCGTCGGGCCGGACACCGGCGCCCTTGAGGAGGTGCCCAACGCGCAGACGTCGATACGGTTTTTTGTGCGCGTTAGCACCAGGGGCCAACCGGGGAAACTCAAGTCGCTTCCGTTCGCCAGCGCCGTTGCGGAGTTCAATCAGGACGGCCTGCCGGTGGCCGGCGCGATCGACGACGATCCCAAGTCCGGCTGGGGTATTTGGAAAAACGACTTCGATTACAACCAGCCTAGCAAGGCCGTTTTTCGCTTGAAAGAAGCCTGGCCGGCCGGCAAGGGCACGCGTTTCACGTTGCGGCTCCGGCATCAGCACGACGCAAAGAAGCATCTACTCGGACACTTCCGCGTCTCCGTCACCGCCGCTCCCAAGCCGTCAATTGAGATGCGCGACAGCTTGCCGCAGGAAATCACCCAGATTCTCCACACGCCCCCGGCCAAGCGCCTGGCCAAGGAGCGCGACGCGCTCGCCCGGCATCATCGTTCGCTCATGCCGGACTTCATCGCGGCCAAGCGCGGCGGGGAAACCACCCGCGCGGCGATCAAAAAACTCAACGACTCGCTCGGCAGCACCATGGTCATGCGCGACATGGACAAGCCGCGTGACACCTTCCTGCTCGTCCGGGGCGTGTACAACAAGCCGGACAAAAGCCAGTCCATCCAGCCAGGCGTCCCGGCCAGCCTCCCCGGCTTGGCCAAGCGCCGCGCCAACCGGCTCGACCTCGCGCAGTGGCTGACCGATCCCGATCACCCGCTCACCGCCCGCGTCACCGTGAACCGTTACTGGCAACATTTCTTCGGGATCGGCCTCGTCAAGACCACCGAGGATTTCGGCGTACAGGGCGAACGGCCGGAGCACCTCGGGCTGCTCGACTGGCTCGCGACCGAGTTCGTGCAATCCGGCTGGAACGTGAAGCACCTGCACCGCCTCATCGTCACCAGCGCGGCGTACAGGCAGTCCTCTGCGGTGACGCCGGAGTTGCTCGAGCGCGACCCGCAAAACCGCCTCATCGCACGAGGCCCGCGCCATCGCATGACCGCGCAGGCCATCCGCGACCAGGCGTTGGCGATCAGCGGAAGGCTCTGGGATCGAATGGGCGGCCCGCCGGTGAAGCCATACCAGCCGCCCGGCGTGTGGTCGGATTTCAGCTACGGAAAAATCGTTTACAAGCGCGACGGCGGCGAGTCGCTCTACCGGCGCAGCCTCTATACCTTTTGGCGGCGCTCGGTGAAACCGGCGATGTTCTTCGACAACCCGGCGCGGCGCGTCTGCACCGTGCGCCCCAGCCGCACCAACACGCCGATGCACGCGCTCAACCTGCTCAACGACACCACCTACGTCGAGGCCGCCCGCTGTTTCGCCGAGCAACTTTTGCAGCAACCGGGGAGTGACGCCGACCGGCTTGGCCAGGCGTTGGCGATGGCCACCGGCCGACCGGCCAGGCAGACTGAAATCGACCTCTTGGCCAAGCGCCTGGCCAAGCTGCAGGCACATTACGCCGGCAATCCCGAGTCGGTGAAGGAGTTGCTCTCCATTGGCGAGGCCAAGCCGGACCCGGCGCTCGACGGCGCGCAGGTTGCCGCCCTCACCGGCATCACCAGCCTCATCCTCAACCTCGACGAGGTCATCACCAAGGAATAGCGGCCGCGCTCAGTCGCGCCATGATCGCTCGATTTCTTTCGCGGCCTCGGGCCAAATGGGGTGATTCAACTTGAAGCCGGAGTCGAGCAATTTCCCAGGCACCACTCGCCGGCTTTTGAGCAGCAACTCCGTCTCGGTGCGCATGAAGAATGCGCCAATCTCAAGCATCCACGCCGACGCCGGCAGGCCGAGCTTTACGCCGCATGCCTCGCGGAACACGCGCATGAACTCGCGGTTCGGCATCGGGTTGGGCGAGCACATGTTGACCGGGCCGCTGAGTTGCTCGTGATCGAGACACCAGTCGAGCATCCGCAAAAAATCCTCCACGTGCAGCCAACTGACGTACTGCGTGCCCGGCCCCTGCGTGCCGCCAAGTCCGCGGCGGGTAATGTTGCGAAACGCCTCGAACACCCCGCCCGCACCGGTGCCGAAAACCATCGACAGGCGCATCGCAATGCGGCGCGTGTCCGGCGTCGTCGCCTCGAAGAGCGCCCGCTCCCAGCGGTTCACCACATCGACGGAAAACTCCCACTTGTTCCTCGGGCCGCCTTCCGGCACCGGATCGATTTCGCCGGTGGCCTCGTCCATGTCGCGGTCGAGCGAGTGGCGGTAAATCGTCGCGGAGCTGGCGTTGAACCACACCCTCGGCGGCGTGGCACACTCCGCGATCG
>QOAX01000252.1 GCA_003972865.1 Verrucomicrobiota bacterium
CAATGTTCGTGGCCGTTGTTGACCAGGACATCAATGAAGCCGACTTGTTCACTTATTGTCTGGAAACGGTCAGGCAGCCCATCGAAATCCATGTGATCAAGAACTGCCCCAAGATGATTGACCTCGTTTGGATCGAGTAGTTGCCCTGCCACTTCCACGGCACGGTCCAATTCACGGCTGGTTACCACAACCCTGCCACCCGCCTCCGCCAGGGCTCGCGCCATGGCGCCCCCCAGATAACCACTGGCGCCTGTAATCAGGCAGGTCTTCCCCTTGAGATCAAAAAGTTTTTCAACTGTTTTTTCGTTCATAAATCAAGCATTCAGGTTTGTTGACGTTCTGCCATTGGGAGGTTTGCTTGGCTTCTTCCAAAAGGGCCATTTGGCAGCCGAGTGTATGCTTTGCCTCGTCAATGGTACAGGAAATGGAGGGTTGTCCCTCGATGGCGTCTAGATAGGAATTGGCCTGGTTGATGAAGGCATCATCCCTTTGAAATTCGTTGCAGACTTCATCCTCCCAGTCACCATCGGGCCGATCCATGATGCGCAGGCGGTTGGCGCAAAGTTCCAGGCGGAGGGTGCTTCTCTCGCAAACCAATATGAAGGTGGATTCATTAGGATATTGATGTTGATTAAAGTGGTACGATCCCATGATATCGCCATGGCGAGCCAGGACATTGATCGTATCCTCGACCTCAACCCCCTCTAGAGAAAGATGTTTCATGTCACCGGTTAATCGATCAATGGACCCCAACCACCACTGGGCTGTGTCCAAGAAGTGTGTGAGACCGTCTTGAACCGCTCCCCCACCTGTTTCATGCCGAGCATAATATACTTCGCGGTAAGCAGGCCGGTAAGTGGGAAAATGCTGGCCGTGCACAATAGTCAATTGCAGGGGGAGTCCCCAGCGCCCTTGGTCGATCTCATCTTTCACTTTGGCGACCAATGGATAATGCCGAAAGGTGTAGCCGACTTGGGCAACCAACCGCCGTTCAAGCACCCTTTTTTTCAGATCTTCAACACCTAAAAAATCTGTTGATAGCGGTTTTTCAATCAGTAAGTGGCAGCCGGCTTCGGCGGCTTGGATTGCCATTGGGATATGCAGATGCGCGGGAGTCGCTATGACCACGGCTTTTGGGCTCGATGAAAGTGCATCACCCAAATCCTCATAGAGATGACTCACGTCATAATTGTTTTTCATCCTGCCGAGCAAAGCTCGATCCATTTCACAAACCGAGACTTTTGCCCGGCCCGTTCTAAGGAAACAACAAATGTGGCGCTCGCCAATTGAGCCGGCCCCAATGACCAGAATATCATGCATGGTCAGTCGGAGGATCGATGCGTTTCTTCTCGATCGTCCAAGGGATAAAATTCATCCAGAAGCGCCTTCGCACGCCAGGCAAACTCATGGTAGCGCTTCTGCCAATCCGGTGAGTCTGGGCTGTATTCGTAAAAGCCTGACCCGGTGGGCTGACCACCTGCCCCTTCCTGTTTTAGGCGTTCCAGTAATTCAGGCAATTGTTCATTTTCGCTGCACAAGGTGGGCAGAACGCGTTCAATGGACTTTGCGTAAAGTTCGGGGCCACCGGTAATGTCCATCCAGCGAAACGGTCCGCACATTGCTGCCCAAAGACCAAAGGCATTGCGACAGGAACGATCAATGGTTTCCACATCCGCCACACCCTGGTCCACCATGTGGGCGGCCTCGCGGTACATGGCATAGCCAATGCGGTTGACAATAAATCCGGGCACGTCCTTTTGAACAAGTGACGGCTCCTTGCCCAAGCGCTTGGCCAAGGCTGCCGCCTTTTCAAAGGTTTGTTCGGAAGTGTGCTCGCCCCGGATCAACTCAAGAAAGCGGGTTGCGTGAGCCGGCTCCGCCCAGTGCATACCCACAAATCGATCTGGATTTTTTCTGTTTTGCTGTAACTGCGTGATTGGAATGGCGGAGGTGTTACTGCCTACCGGAACCTCGGGCCCGATGAATTCTTCAATTTGGTCAAAGACCTCCTGCTTGGATGTCGGATCTTCAATGACGGATTCAATGACAAAGTTGCACGGCGCAAAGGAATCAAGGGACTCAACCGGCTCGAACTTGGATTGCCAGGTTTGTGAAAGCCCGGGATCAAATCCCGCCCGTTCAATAAGGTCCGAGATGGCATGATCAATGTAGGTAATGGCCTTTTCATGAGGTTGATCCGGTTGGGTATAGCCCACAACACGAAACCCGTGCGCCAAGCAGCATGCGGCGATTCCGCGTCCCAGTAATCCGAGTCCCGCCACTCCAATGGTTGTGTCCGTTGAATTCATCTCTCTACTCCAGGCCCAGAATGGAAAGGGTCTTCCTTGAAATCATTTTTTCAATTTCGCTCTCGTCCAGTCTTGGTAATGCCGTGCCATCGAGCATGTGATTGAGGTTGCGCAATCCGGCAATCGATTCATTAACTGTGGTAAAGGGATAATCGGTGCCAAAAAGTACCTTGTCCCAAACCCCGTACTCCTGAACGAGCATCAGGCTGTTGTACAGTTGGAACGGCCGGTAGTGGAGTGCGCTCACGTCTGCATAGACATTCGGATGTTTGCGGATCACGGCCACGCATTCGGCTTCATAGGGGTGTGCAAGATGGGCCAGGATGATTGTTACCTGGGGGTAGCGAATGGCAACTGGATCGAGATGACGCGGAAGGGTGCATGCCAACGGAGCCTGGGAAACAAAGGTTGTACCGGTGTGCAACAGTACAGGCAGGTTATGCTCACTGGCATAACTCCAAAGCGGATCAAGTATAGTATCGTCCGGCATGAAACCGGCGTACATGGGGAGTAGTTTAACACCCTTCAAGCCCAGTTCCTGATGGCCCAAGCGCAATTCTTCCTTCCAGCCCCTTTGGGTTGGATCCACTGAGAGAAAGCCGATCAATGAATCCGGATTTGCTTCCACGTAATCCGCCACGTACTGATCCTCGACCCAAAGACCGCTCAGCCTGGCCTTTCCGCCAAAAACAATCGTCCGCACTTCTTCCGGTGAAGCTTCCCGGTACTCGTTATACTTCACCGTGAGATCCACCTCCTGCCCTGCCCGGGCCCGGATCGCCTGCATTCTGAAATCCTCCTGAAAATGATCCGGGTATCTCCAGGCGTGGCTATGGGCGTCGATAATCATGACTGGGTTTCAACGACCGCTTCAGACAGGATTTCAAAGAGCCTGTCAACTTCGCTTTTCGTTTCATCATCAAGATGAAATCCAACCGGCGAACGAACAATCGTGTTCTCGAAAATACCCTGTTTAACCAGAAGGTATTTTTCAACGGCAAGAAATCCGTCCAGCCCGCTTTGCAGGGCGACCAGCGATGAAATCGGAAAGGACAGCCGGTAGATTCTAGATGAATCCCCCTTGGCCAAGGCCTCCCACAAGGCTACTTGGGCGTCGATGATTTCCGCGCCCGGCATCGTTCCCACAATCCCCCTGCGGTAGCTGTCCACCAATGAAATTCCACCGGATCCCTCAAAGATTCGCGCTTGCCCAATGGTTGCATCCCGTAACGCTGAAAGGTTCTGGCCGATGGGAACCGCCTCCGGTTTGAACAGAACCCGTTCCGGTCCGAAATCCTCGAGTACTTTTGCCTGCAATTCCACCGGCATCGGCCGGCCGACGTAACCGCTGGCATCCTGAATGATGACCGGAACTTCAACTGCCTCGAGAATCGACGTGTAATAGCGAACCAACTCATCCTGACCCAAGGTAATGGAAACGGGCGGGATTGCCATTACAGCGGAAGCCCCACAGTCTTCTGCATGTCTGGCATGCCGGATGGCGGTATGCCGGCTCTCGGCACCGACACTAATCACCACGGGTCCAAGCCCCTGTGCCATGCTGCAGACTTGAGTTGCCAGTTCATCCCGCTCCTCACTGGACAGTCGAAGCGTCTCGGAAACCATGGCCATGACAATCCCGTTGGCTCTTCGCTTAAAAAGCCAATTGATCTCCTTTTTGAGGGTTTCGAAATCAATACTTTCGCCCTCGTGAAAAGGTGTTTGAAAAACGGGAAATACCCCGGCCAGTTGAATATGCGATTGGGACAAAGCAACGGTTCCCTGTTATGAGTCGCCAAACTCAAGCAGATTTGCTTGTCTTCTCCAAGCATGATCTCAGCCTCCCAGTCCCTTTATGAAAGGGCGAAAAGATTGATACCGGGAGGCACACAGCTTCTCAGCAAACGGCCGGAAATATTTGCTCCCGGATGCTGGCCGGCCTACTATCGCGAAGCCCAGGGTTGTGAAGTCATTGATCTTGACGGAAACCGTTTATTAGATATGTCGATTATGGGCATCGGCACCTGCTTGCTCGGCTACAATGACCCGGATGTTTCCTCTGCAGTGATCAGTCGGATTCAATCCGGATCGATGAGTTCCCTAAACAACCCGGAAGAGGTCGAGTTGGCGGAAGCGTTGCTGGAAATACATCCCTGGGCTGAGCAGGTTCGGTACGCTAGGACGGGTGGTGAAGCTATGGCGATTGCAGTGCGCATTGCGCGAGCTCATGGAAAACGAAACATCGTTGCGATTTGTGGATATCACGGCTGGCATGATTGGTACTTGGCAGCAAACCTTTCTTCGACGGATTCGGGGGGGCGCCTTCAGGATCATTTACTTCCCGGGCTTGAACCCCTTGGCGTCCCGGATGGATTGATCAAGACCGCTCTGCCGTTCCGCTATAACCACCTTGATGAATTGGAGGCAATTGTCCGTCAACATCCGGATCAATTGGCGGCTGTTGTGATGGAACCCACACGGCACGATGAACCGGTCCCGGGATTTCTGGAGGGAGTCAGGAAATTATGTAATCAAGCCGAGGCTGTGTTGGTCGTGGATGAGATCACGGCCGGATGGAGGCTTCATCATGGCGGGGCACACCTGAAGTATGGTCTGCAGCCTGATATCGCCGTGTTTGGTAAGGCCTTGGGGAATGGCCATCCCATTGCTGCCGTGATTGGTAAACGTGAGGTCATGGAAGCTGCGCAATCTTCGTTCATTTCCAGTTCCTACTGGACTGAAGGGGTGGGGCCGGCGGCTGCTTTGGCGACCCTTACCAAACTGAAATCAGTCGATGTACCTGGTCACCTGAAAACAATCTCTGGAAGCCTCAGGGGAGGACTTGGTGATTTGGCCAAGCGTCTAGGCCTTAATCTTCGTTTCTCCGGGCACCCGGCGATTACGGTCCTGTCTTTTGAAGATCCTCAGGCTAGCGCCCTGCAAACCCTGTTTACCGTAAGAATGTTGGCGCACGGAATCCTAACTGGTTCGGGTTTCTATGGATCATGGGCTCACCGCGAGGAGCATGTGGACCGTTTTCTGGAAGCTTCGGGCAAGGTTCTGCCTGAAATTGCGCAGGCTGTTGAAAATGGCGATGTGCTTGAGAGAATCCCGGGCGGAGTGAAACATTCCGGTTTTTCTCGTCTGACTTAGACATTACGCTCATGACGATCTGTCACTCTAGCTTGGCGGCCATCAGTTCCATTGATTGGGGAGTCATTGTCCTGTACGCGATTGGGATGGTTGCTGTTGGGCTTTATTATTCCCGGAAAATCAATAACACCGAGGATTACCTTTTGGGGGGGCGGCAAATGAAACCCATCATGGTGGGACTGTCACTGTTTGCCTCGCTGCTGAGCACAATTTCCTACTTGAGCTACACCGGTGAAATGATCCGTTACGGCCCGATGTTCATTACCGGTGCACTTGCATTCCCGTTCGTCATCTTTGTGGTGGGTTCGTTTATGATCCCTTATTTCATGAAGCTTCGAGTCACCTCAGCTTATGAGATTTTAGAGCAACGACTGGGCCTCAGCATTCGCCTGCTTGGGTCATTTCTTTTCATCTTGATCAGGTTTTTTTGGATGGCCGTTATTATTCATGCAACCACCGACAAGGTCCTGATTCCCGTACTTGGATTGGGGGGAAACTGGACTGCTCCAATTTGCATCCTGATGGGCTTGGTCACCATCATTTACACCAGTCTTGGCGGCCTTCGTGCCGTGGTGTTTACAGATGTGGTCCAGTCGGGAATTCTTTTTGGAGGTGGGATTTTGACCGTTGTTCTTGTAGCAAATGAATTGGGCGGTGTCCGGGAATTATGGCCCGAGGGCTGGTTGGCGCATTGGGGGAAACCGAATTGGGGTTACGACCCGGAAGCCCGTATGACTCTTGTGAGTGTGTTCTTGGCTGTTTTTTGTTGGCACACCTGCACTGCGGGGTCAGACCAGATTGTCATTCAAAGATATTTTGCGACACGAGACGCAAAGGCGGCGCGGAAGGTTCTGGTGATCAATTTAATCGCGGATTTCTTGGCGATGTTGCTGATGGCCCTGGTTGGCCTTGCCTTGATCGCTTATTTCACTGCGAATCCGGGTGAGTTCGGAGACGATCAATCATTGACCAACAATTCGGATCAACTTTTCCCCAGATTCATTTCAAAGGGACTTCCGGTTGGGATAACCGGTCTGGTCATTGCCGGTTTATTGGCCGCCGCCATGTCTAGTCTGTCATCCGGAATGAACTCTGCTTCATCGGTCATCACCAGTGACTTTATTTCCCGCTTACGCTCCAGCGAACTTGATGAGAAATCCAAGATAGTCATTGCCCGTTGGGTTTCTGTGCTTATCGGCGTGGTGGTTGTTACATTGAGTTTGTTTGTGGATCGGGTGCCGGGAAACCTGTTTGAGGTGGCCATCAAGGTGGTCAATTTGTTTGTCTCTCCACTCTTTGTCCTTTTTTTCCTGGCCATGTTTGTCAGATTCAGTAATGCCCGTGGAGCTTGGTGCGGAGTGTTAACGTCAATAACCATTGCGGTGCTGATTGCCTTCTGGGAGGAAATAACAGGGCACAAGGGCATCAGTTTTCTTTGGATTATGCCGGCAGCATTTGTTGGAGGAACCCTTGTTGGCACGGTTGCAAGTTTCGTTTTAAGAACAAAACAAGAAACATAGATTTATGGTGTTATCATCGATACCTAGCAGAACTGTTGAAGAATCCTTTGACCGTGATGGCTTTGTCCATATGGAATCCTGTCTGTCACAAGAAGAATTCGGTATGGCCCAGAGGCAGATTGAGCGTTACAAACGAGAAATTGTGCCAGAGTTGAACTTTATAGAGGCATTTTATGAGGACGATAATCAACCGAGCAGCCTCAAGCAACTTCAACGAATGGATCAACATGATGAATGGTTTTCGCAGTTTGCACTCCAACCCAGATGGCTGGAACTTGCCGAACAAATGCTTCGGCAGACGGTGGTTCTTAACGGTGTTGAATGGTTCAACAAACCTAAACTATCAGGTAAGCCGACCCCTCCACATCAGGACGGATTCTACTTCTGTCTTAAGCCTGATGAAGCGGTAACCTTTTGGTTTGCCATTGACAGCGCAGATGAAGAGAACGGCTGCTTGCGATATGCCCGGGGAAGTCACCTTGGCGGTATTCGCCCTCATGGTTGCAGTCATATTCTTGGTTTTTCCCAGACCATCGTTGACTTTGGAGATGATGATCATGCCGGTGCCTATGCTGCACTGATGAAGCCGGGCGACATGGTTGCGCATCACTCGAGAACGATTCATTGGGCGGATGGGAATGCAAGTAATCGTTCCAGGCAGAGCCTTGCCCTGGTATTCTTCTCAAAGCGCGCCCAAAGGGACGATGCAGCCTATAACCGATACCAAGATTCCGTCAATCGGCAACATAGTGAAAAGGGGATAGGTCTAGCCTCAGTATCAGTAAAAGGTTTAGGATGATTCTGTTTCGCAGGACTAGGCGTTATTCGGTTGCTTTCACCCTGATTGAGTTGCTGGTGGTGGTGGCCATCATTGCTATTCTTGCATCCCTGCTTTTGCCCGCCCTCGCCAAGGCCAAAACGAGCGGCAAAAAAGCGGTGTGCAACTCCAACATGAAACAGATGGGTATCGCCGTTCTGCTGTATGTATCGGACAATGAATCCATGTTTCCAATATACAGCAACGCCAACCGGCCGACCCCTCATAACTCTCTGTATCAAAACGTCCGCCACTATATCTGGGGGGACAACCGGAATCAGGTTAGCGGTTTCAGAAACGAAGCCAAACGCCCGTTGACCCCCTACATGGGCGAGTTCGTGCCGGAATGTCCACTTGATGGGGGTTACCAGACTGGATCCGGGCTGGATTCGACCCTATATACCAAGGGCAATTTTTATGATGTTTACGGCAGCAGCTATGCCTTTCAGGCCTGTATCCTTGACAGGATCAAAGGAGAATCCATTTCATCCCTTGGGGAACCGTGGGGCTCTGGTCCCATTACAGAAGTATTATATAATTATGCACAGGACAGGGTAAAGTTGCCTTCCCAACAGGTGATGGCAGGAGATTTTACCCTGATTTACGCGGACTATTTTATTTACGGAAAGCCCCAGCACTTCATCTACACACAGATGCATCATCCCGCAGATTTTGTCTGCAATATGTTGTTTGTTGATGGCCATGCTGATGAGATCAAAATGAGGGCTCCTCCCGAACATCTGGTCAACCCGGATTACCGGATGGTCCGGCCAGATTATATTGACTAGACAGATTGGTTTGTTGTAGCAGTTTGAGCCCATTAAAATGCTGATGTACCGAAGGGCCGGTTTGAGGTTGCAACATTATGAATGGCATTTAAACTTGAAATAAGAAACTGTTTATCAAGTGAAAGCATTTAAAATGACAAGGTCTCTTCTTATATGTTTTTTGTTATTGATCGTCCTGTGTGTCCAGTCGGCTTCGGGGGAGGCGAAAGATTCCACCGCGGTTGATATTGCAGATCGTCGTGAGCTTTTTATCGATCGATATCTGGTTGAAGCGCTTGAGGGAGAGGCGCGCCAAATTCTTCATCACCCCGTGCCTCGTGAAGTCGTTCTTGTATGCGATCGCCCCTGGGAGGGAAACGGCCTGAACTACGTGACGGTTTTTCAGGATGGAGATTTGTACAAAATGTATTATCGCGGGGGGGATTATGATCGTGGTGTTACATCGCTGCATGAGCAGGTTTATTGCTTGGCCATCAGCAAGGATGGAGTCAACTGGGAGCGGCCGAATCTGGGGCTGGTCGAGTTTGGAGGGTCGAAGGACAATAATATTTTGCTCACAGAGAAAGACGAGGCGTTGGGTTACATCTGCCATAACTTCAGCCCATTCCTGGATTTAAATCCTGAAGCGCCTAAATCAGAAAGATACAAGGCTGTCGGTGGTGGTCCCCTGTTTCCCTTGGTTTCGGCAGACGGAATCCATTGGAAAAAAGCGAGCGACGAGCCGATCATTACTCAGGGTGCATTTGATTCCCAGAATCTCGTTTTCTGGGATTCGATCCGCGGGGAGTACCGGGCTTATCATCGTCAGTTCAGGAGTGGGCGTGATATTATGACGGAAACTTCCAGGGCTTTTTCCTCAGGTTGGACCAAACCGGTCTTCTTGGAGTACTCACCGGGTCGAGGAGGCGAACTATATACCAATCAGATCACACCATATGAAAGGGCCCCACATATTTTTCTTGGTTTTCCGACACGATACGAGGACAGGGGGCTGAACCCGGCAACGCGTCATTTACCCCAGTGGGAGTATCGCCAACTGCGTAGTAAAATTTCCAGGCGTGAGGGAACGGCCGTTACCGAGGGGCTCTTCATGTCCAGCAGGGATGGTGAGCATTTTCATGTTTTTCAGGAGGCATTCGTTCGCCCTGGCTTGAGGACGCGGGACAGTTGGTTCTATGGTGACAATTATCAGAACAACGGGCTGGTGGAAACCAAGTCAACTATTGCGGAGGATGCTCCCAATGAACTCTCCATGTATTTAACTGAGGCAACACTGCAAAATGGCAAACCGGCAAAGCTCCGCCGTTACTCGCTTCGAATGGATGGATTTGTATCCATTAACGCACCCATGAAGGGTGGAAAACTAATATCCAAACCAATCCGGTTTTCCGGCAGTAAAATGTCGTTGAATTTTTCAAGTTCCGCTCGAGGCGGAATACGCGTCGGCTTCACGGATCAAGAGGGTAAACCGCTGGCTGGGTATTCGTTGAATGACTGTCCCTGGATTTATGGGGATTCCCTGACTCGTAGGGTGGAATGGGTCCAATCCGATGAGATCATTGACAACGTGGATTCCATTACGGGGCAGCCTGTTAAATTGGTTTTTGAATTGAAGGATGCAGATCTTTATTCGTTCAAGTTTGACTGAGCAGTCACGGAGAAGATGCCAAGGGTTTACGCTGATCGAACTTTTGGTCGTCATTGCCATTATTGCTGTTTTGGCATCCCTCCTCCTCCCTGCCCTGGCCCAGGCCAAGGAACGTGCTTTGCGTAGTAATTGCCTGAGTAACATTCGACAGCAGGCAATCGCCTTGACCTTGTATGCAAATGACTTTGACGATTTGCTGCCGATTCGTTCGGTTTTTTCCTATTCGCTTTCTCCGGACAACAAAATACCCAGGAGTGAAAAACAGGCACTGGAATTTCTAACCGGCTTGGGAAAACTTTACCCTTCTTACTTACCAAGCCCAAGGGTGTTTTACTGCCCCTCGTTGAGAACCAAGGAGAGCATCAACGTGCAGTATGATGGACCTTATGGCTGGCAGAACAATTTCCCGCTGCACACGACTGGGGGGAGTAATGGTATTAATTGTGGTTACATCTACTTGTTTGACAGTGATTTCCAGAACTCAAAACGTTTGAGTGAATTAAGCACTCAGGCATTGAGCGCTGACTTTTTTCCTCTCGGTTTTGGCGACTTCTGCCATTTGGCAGGCTATAATGTAGCCTATGGGGACGGACACGGGGCTTGGTATCCTGATAAAGCACGTGAAATCGCCCGAACCACGGGGAGTGTTGGATCGAACGATCCAATCAACCGGTTGTGGTGGCAACGTTTTGCTGAAGTTTCGAAATGATGCTGATCTTTTTTGGGATAAAACTGAAGGCCAATTTTCATGCATCGTAAAAAGCAATTGATATTGCTGCTGGTTGTTGTGACAGTAGCTTTGTTCTTTATCAAAAAGACACCGACTTCCGGTCGTCCTGAAGGTCAGCTTTGGTTTTACAACGAGGTAACTGGGCAACTCTTTTCCGCTTCAGATTTAAGCATCCCACCCGTAGAAACGGTTTCAGGACCCGGTACCGGCGTCCGGGCATGGGTGTTCTCGTGTGGCGACTGCTCAAATCTGGATGAACGGTTTATTGGTTATCTGGAAAAAATGCACCCCGACGCAAAACGTTTGATGGATGAAGAGATCGCCAAAACAGGTGCAAGCACGGGGGTCGGCAAGTTGCTCGACAAATATGCTGCAGGGATTCTCGTTCGATCCCCGGGCGGATCAAATTGGGTTCCCCGCATGAGTTCAGCCGGCCAGGCCATTATTAGTAATTCCCTAACCAGTGGAAATTGCAGCAACCCAAAACCATGCCTGCCTTGAGGGTATTTACCGGGGAGTTGCCCTTGTTGGACTTCAAAACAGGAGCGCATGGTTGATTGTTAACACTTCCGCTTGGTCGCCTCCGAGGTTGCCTTGGCCAAGTGCTGTCGATAGCTTGCCATTCGCTGACTTTTTTTCATGAAAAAATCAATAGTTCCTGTTTTGTTTTTCGCGATCAGTTTAGGTGCGGTTGCCGGTGATTGGCCGCGTTGGCGTGGTGTCAACCACGATGACATTAGCCGTGAGACCGGCCTGCTGCAAACTTGGCCAAGCGAAGCACCTGAACGCATCTGGCTGAGTCGCGATATTGGCATCGGCTAATCGGCGCCGTCGGCGGCTGAGGGAAAACTGTTCATTCTTGGTACCAGTGACGGCAAGGAGCGTTTGTTTGCCAAGGAGGGCAGGGGTGGACAGCCACGCTCTGGACAGCCGCGCTGGGCGGCATCCTCACCAACAACTGGGGGGTACGGGCCGCGCGGAGCCACAACGGTGGACGGCGACCAGGTTTATGCGCTGGGGGCGAAGGGCGGTTTGATATATGCGCCAATGCCGGGGATATGGCAAGGTGAACTGGTGGAGGATCTTGAAGGGAAAGTGCCCGGTTGGGGTTACACCGAGTCGGTATTGGTGGATGGCAGATTCCGGTTGAACCACAACCCGTCAGCGTTCAGGTGGTGGAGTGGGTTGGTTTACTTCCGATCAGCTTTCAAGCCTGAGCCTCAAGCTTGTGAAATTTCTTGTTCCGAAGCCTTTTTCTCTCCACTCTTTTCGAAAGACAATCATGAAGACAAAATACTCTTTATTCAATTTAAGTAAATTAAATAAATGTTACCCGGCAGATATTAAGCTAATCTGCAGCCTGTTAAGTGTTGGATTGTTTTTTTTGAGCCTTTCCCAATCTAGCATTCAAGCTTCAGAGCCTTACCCCGGATACACATTGTTCTCGATTGGCAGGACTGCTTATCTTTATGACATCAACAAGAAAAAAGTTCACCAATGGGAAGTTTCAGAAGGTAGTATTCAAACATCCCCCTATTTGTTGCCTGACGGAAGTGTTCTTTTTCCACTAAACAAAGGTGGGTTTACTTTCCGACCTGGAGGAGCTCATCCCAGTGGCACGTTTCAAAAAATAAGTTGGGAAGGTGAAGTGTTGTGGGATTTCAGTTTCTATGGAGATAATTTCACTCCTAGTTACGATGTTGAACCAATGCCGAATGGTAATATTTTGGTATGTGCCGGCTTTGAGGAAAGAAGAAGACCTGGAAAATTATTTGAGATAAAACCCATAGAAAAAAACGGAGGCAAGATTGTTTGGGAATGTAATGTATCAGAAAAACTCGGTGATCTAGTTCAGGGATATATCAACAGTGTTAGTTATAATCCATCACTCGATCAGGTAATGGTAAATATACAGGCTCCCGGCAGGACCATGGCCATCTTTGACCACAGTAATTCCAACGCCAACCTTGTTTACAAGTGGAATCAAGGTTTTTCAGGTCGACTTCACGGTGGTTGCTGGGTTACGGACCGATATCTTGGTACCAATATTCAAATCCCAGATGCAGACAAAAAATTAATGCGCGTTGGTAATATCATTACCGTAAGCAATGGGGACGATGAAGTGGTTGAAGTTAATCCTCAAATTAATAAGAGAGTCAAAAGCTTTAAGTATGAGTTTTCCGACCACCAAGGGAGTGTGCAGAGATTGCCCAATGGCAACACTCTGATTGTCAGTGGATACTCAAAACAAATCAATGAGTTAGATAATAACGGTAAAATCGTTTGGTCTTTGGAGACATCAGAAAGAATATCTAGAGCATACCGCTACGGACTAAAATATCAAGGCGTCCTTACCAAGAATTAGAAGATGCGGCGATAAGATATCAGATTTTGGTTGTGTGATAAAATAATCTCATTTGTCCATTGTTCACTCTGCCAGGACAACTACAGTTCATCCTTAGTTTTTCCGCCGTGTTTAAGGAGCAGTGAAGCAGTCTCGCCGAATGAGTAGTTCATCGGTGTATACCCTCCATCATCCTGAGCATTTACATTCGCACCACTAGCAATGAGCAGTTCGGCAACTTCCACATGATCTCCGTAAGTTGCCTGATGCAAAGGAGTTCCTCCACCCTTCTCTCTAGCATTTACATCCGCACCTTCGGCGATAAGTAACTCGGCGATTTCTCTGGATCCAACCGAAGCTGCTTCCGCCAAAGGAGTACGACCCCACTTTGTTTTAGCATTTACATCCGCGCCTTTTTCAATCAGCATTTTAACAACTTCTCTGCTAGCTCTAACCGCAGCTATGTGAAGGGAAGTATCTCCATACTTATCTTTTTCATTTACATCAGTTCCCGCATCAAAATGGTTTTTAATGGCTTCAACGTTTCCCTTTTCAGCTGCTTCATGAATTGAGATACTTGGTGTTTTGAACGTAGTTTGACTAGCAGACTGGCACCCCACCAACAGCACGGCTGCGATTGTTGTGAGTAGGAGGTGTTTCATGGTATTTAATATCGGCCTTTCGAACTCATTATCTCAAATTCCTTTGAGCTTTTAATTGTTCACCTGTCTTTCCCACATGTCACCCGGATGGGTGCATTATCGGGGCACCCGTTTTTTATTTCGGCAAGCACTCCTTCAACAACGCATCGCGCCGTTTCCGGAGGTCGTTGAAGAGCTCGGGGTGTTGTTCCTTGAGGTCGGCCTTCTCGTGCAGGTCCTGCGCGAGGTTGAAGAGGTGCTGGTCGCCCTTGGAAGTCTCCAGAAATTTCCAGTCGCCCTGCCGCAGGGCGGTCCAGGTGCCGCGCTTCAGCTCTGCGTGGGAGCCGGTGTGCCAGAACAACTCGCGCGACGGCAGGTCCTTCTGGATGCCGGTGAGGATGCCCGTGATGTCCTGCCCGTCAAGTTGGTGGGCCGAGTAGTCGACTTTGGCCAAGGCACAGAGGGTTGGAAAAAGATCCAGCGCGCTCAACACCGCGTCGCTCGTACTGCCGGCCTCGATCTTGCCCGGCCAACGCATCAGGCACGGCACGCGGATGCCGCCCTCGAAGAGCGTCGCCTTCTCACCGCGGAAAGGTTTATTGCTCCCGCCAAATTCATAATCGCCGCCGTGGTCGGTCATGAAAATGACCAGCGTATTGCGCTCTTGCCCGTTGGCCTTGAGGGCGGCCAGTACGCGGCCGATTCCGTCGTCCAGGTTCACCACCTTGGCCGCGAACGCCCGCCGGATGGGGGCCTTGATGTGTTTTACGCGGCCCAAGTCTTTGGGGTGGGGCTGCATGATATTGACGGCCAGTTTCTTGGTCGGATCCCAGCCTTTACCGAAGTGTGGAGCGTTATAGGCCAGATGTAAGAAGAAGGGGCGCTCCTTCTTCTGGCGTTTGAGGAAGCTGACGGCTTTATTAGTGATGAGCTCAGTGGCGTAGCCATATTCATCGACGTGTTTCTCGCCGTGATACCAGTCGCGCTGGTTGCCATAGTGCATGGTGTAGAAATCAATACAGCCGCCCGTGTGGCCGATGAATTCGCTGAACCCGTGGCGCGTGGGGAGAAACTCCTTCGCCCCATGCCCCAGATGCCATTTGCCAATCAGAGCGGTTTGATACCCCGCGTTTCTCAGCAGTGCCGGGAAAATCGTCTCGCCCTTCTGGATGCCGCGGTCCTTGTCGTCCAGGAACATCAGCGCGCTCAACAATCCATCGCGCGACCGCGTGGGAAACTGCCCCGTCAACAGCCCGAAGCGTGAAGGGGTGCAGATGGAGGAAGCGACATACCACTGGGTAAATTTCATGCCGTTTTTGGCCAATGAATCAATGTGGGGCGTGGCGATTTCACTGCCGTAAGTGCCCACGTCGTTCATGCCCTGATCATCGGTGAAGATGAGCAAGATATTGGGACGGGCTTTGTCTTGGGCTTGAGCAGCAGAAAAACCCTGACTGGCAAAGCCAATCAGGGCCCATAGAAAGAAAACCAAATGCCGGCGCATAATGCCGACTCTATACACTTTCTATACACGATGGCAATATTTTACCTGACGTGTATATAGAAAAAGATCAATATTAGAAGGGGTAAAACGCCTATCCCTTGAATTTCTTGCGACCAGACAGGCGTTGTGGTGCAACGTCAATGTCTACAGGGGTAAAATGAATTTTCTGACAGGATTCAGATTTCTTAGCATTCAGCAACTATGCTTTTTGAGCCTTTTACTTCCCTTCAGTTTGCAATTCAGCACCCGTCTTGCCGCCGTGTTTGCGGAGAAGCAAAGAGCAAACTCTTCGTGCGACGATTCGTATCCCATCATTCAGTATCCGCCGGAAGTGAAGAAATTGGACAAACTTTTTTTAGAACCACTAAATCTCACTGGCGACCAATAGAAACCATTTCCAGCCACTATCTGCCACTATTTACCACGAGGGTTCAATTCCCTTCACTCGCTCCACTTCTCCACCCTTTCATCTTGAACGGTTTATCACAACGATAGAGTAGTGGAGGCTCCGCTTCTCATAAAACGGACTCAATGGGCAAATCTGAGATCTGACGCTCCAACTCAGTGCTCTGATCTCCGGGTTTCTGAAGCCTCGTTTGCCGCAGATCGATCACTGGCGTACAAATTAAGGATCAGCACAATCGGCTTGAGTTGTCAGGGCCCTTGAATAATTAAATCGCTGATTTGGCGGGGATTTACTTCTGACACATACTTGTTGTGCGCCCTTACCCAAATGTCCTCAAAAATTCCCACTGGCCGATCGTCCCCCATCAAGCGTCTTCTTTGTTCAAAACGGGTTAACGCAACTGAAACGTTGACCTCGAGGTATATCCTGTAATTGAATGTGATTTTTAATTGTGGCCGGAAGATGAAAATCCCTTCCACAATGAGTATTTCATTTTTTGCCGCAGCTATCTCAACCGCTTCCCTTGCTTGTTGAAAGTCAATGATTGACTCGTAATATCGGTCAAAATCGTTTTCATTCCAGTTGCCTGAAGCAAAGGCACGGTAGGTTTCCTTTTCAACTTTCGGGTCATTGAAATCATCAATATGAAAAATCTCATTGTTGATTTCAGACTGCTTCAATCGGCCCGACAGGTCCCTGGCCAAGGTGGTTTTCCCGGCGCAATCGATTCCGTTGATGCCAATGATGTAGGGCGTGTTTTGTTTTTTGTCCCGTACGTAATTGGACTTGATGATTTCGAATGTGCTTTCCATGACTGACTGGCGTGCCTCCAGAAAAGTCTACAAAACTCTACTTGTCTGGGGTTTTAGGTGGGTCCGGGCGTTGGTCGCTGGCGAGTTGTTGTCCGCGTTGGCAGCAGCGAATGATGCCCAAAAGAAGCTGACTCACGGCAAAAACCCAAAGCATAGGAATCAGGGTGGCAGGGAAAATCAGCGCCAAAGAAAGCATGAATATAAAAACGCCTTCATCAAAGTTGAATAGTTTTTTCTGTTCCTTCAGGAACCACGCCAGGTTGTTTCCCAAGCCTTTGTCAAGCCCCCCGAATTCATCCAACTGTTTCTGGAGAGCAGCAATGATCCTGGATGTTTCTGTGAGATATTCCTTGTCGCGCTCCATTTCAGAATGAATCATCACATATTTTACATAGCCGCGCAGGGCGTAAAAACATACACCGATGAAGGCCAGAAATATCGGTGTCACATCTTGTTGAGTCTGCATATAACCCGTGTAGGCAATTGCGCCGAACCAAATGAACACTTGCAAGTGGTCAGTTGCCTTATCGAAAAAACTGCCCGATCGGGAAAGTGTCCCCCGATATCTGGCCATCTGTCCGTCCATGCAGTCCAGAATATGGCTGACATGAATCAAAATGGCTGCCACGACATGGAATGAAGTTCGCAAATTTTCTTCTGAACTCCCGAGGCAAATGAAGGCCGCGGATGCCAGGGCGACAATGAAGGAAAACAGGGTGATCAGGTTGGGTGTGATCCAGGCAATATCGACAACCAACCAATTACAAACAACCGCCAGTGGCGAGGTTACAAATGAGGACCACCACTCATCATTTGGGTTTTTTGTCGCCCAAATGCGCTTGAATTTACCCATGATATTCCACGAAAAACCTCATGCCTTTTTCAGACATTGTCTGGGCCTTCACTATATCAGAAGGCTCCGTGGTGGATGACTTATGCGGGAACGGCTTGTTCCATTGAAGACGACTGCTGGCGAAATACCCATGCCTGCAGCCGGTTATAGTCAGCCAGATTGTCGACTTCGCTCCAGAAAATCCCGGATACATCCACGTGATGAACTGGCAGACCGTCGGTGATGAACATATAGAGAACCCCTTCCCACCAGTTCCGAAAATCGCCATTCGATATCATTTGTCCCAGCTTGCTTTTGAAGGTTGAGATGAATCGACGGTCAATGCGAACGATTCCGACATATTCACAATCCGTCTCGTAGTTCTGAAGCTGGTTGCCTGTCTTAAAGATGCGGTCCCCTTGCACGCCAAACCGAAAGTCAGCGTTTTCTATGCGCGTGCAATCGGACAACATCACGCAATCTTTCGACTGCTCCAGGGCGAGATCGAGTATTTCCTCCTCAAAAAACAAATCTGCATTCATGAGAGTGGTGTCTTCCGTTAGCAACTCCCTCGCCAGCCACAGGGACGCAATGCTGTTGGTCACCTGATAGAACGGATTGTGGAAAAACTGCACGTCGTAATCTTCAAGTTCCTGATGGATGAGATGACTGTTATAGCCGGTGACAACTGTAATGTCATGGATATCCCGTTGATGAAATAACTCAATGATACGACTAATCAGCGTCTGTCCATTTATTGTAAGCAGGCATTTAGGTTTGTCTCCCAGAATGCTGTTAAGCCTTGCGCCGATTCCGGCGGCCATTATGATAACTTTCATTATTTGTACTGATTCATTTCACGAACCGGTCGAAGGGAGTCGATGGTGCTGCGCAAGGCGCTGCAAAGGCCATCCACATCTTCCTCGTGCTGGTCTCCCATGTGGCTGACCCGGAACACCCGGGTCTCAAGCTCGCCCGGGTTCGGGGCCACGTAGATGCGGTGTTGCGTCTCGAGCATGCGCACCAATTCGCGTGCGTTGATGCCGTTGGCGCAACGGACCGCAGTCATTGCGTTGGAGGGGCGCAGGGGAAACACCTGGAGCGAAAGGTCGTCCAGTTGATCCCTGAAATATTTCGCCAATTGGGCATGCCGCTCGATCCCCTGATCCAAGCCCACCCGGCGCATCTGGTTGAGCCTCTCGTGGAGCATTAGAAAGAGGCTGATGGCCGGCGTGTAAGGCATCTGGCCCCGAGCTTGATTTTTCAAATAAACTCTCAGGTCAAAATAAATCCCGGAGGGCGGTGCTGAATCGAGCCGGTCCATGGCCCGCTGGTTCAAGGCGACAAAGGAGAGGCCCGGCGGCAAGGCCAACGCTTTTTGGGAACTCAAAATTGCAACGTCGATTCCCCAATCATCCATCTGGAATTCATCCGCGCCAATCGTGCTGATGGCGTCCACGATAAAAAGGGCATTGTGCCGCCGCGCGATTTCGCCAATGGCCGGGAGATCGTACAACACCCCCGTGGAGGTTTCATGTCCGTTGATCAGCAGGGCATTAAACGAACCACCCATCAACCGCGCTTCGATGTCGCTGGGCTCAACCGTTGTTCCAGGAGCCAGTTTGATCTCCTCAAACGGCAGATCGTTGGTGCGGCAAATATCGACCCATCGCTGTCCCCACACCCCCCCGTTCACGATCAGCGCCCTGCCTTCCGGCGATAAACATCCCCGAGCCGCCGCCTCCATCGCGCCCGTGCCCGAGGCGGTCAAAATCACCACCTCTCCCCGGGTGTTGAAGAGGGCCTTGAGTCCGTCCAGAATATCGAAGGTGAGTTCGGAGAAGGATTGGGTCCTGTTGTAAGGCGATTGCCATGAACCCATGCGCAAAATATCCTCCGGCACAGGGGTGGGTCCGGGAGTGAAAATCTTGAAGTTTTCAATTTTACTTAGAGAGAACATTACTGATTGCTAATAAGCAGCCGTTGAACATAACCTTCCAAAGAATAAAATGCAATCACTCTTAAAGCAGCTGAAAACATTGGGTGAAATGATCATCACATTAGCCGTAAGCTATGCCAGCCCCAAAAACATTAAGGCTAAGTAAGCTGTTATCAATCTAGGTGTCCTAAAATTAGTTACCAGCATAGATAATTAGTAACGACATTTCTCCCAATACCTCACAACCATTCACAACGCCAGTCGTTGAATCAGTGCATCAACTCACGGAATCAGTGTGAGATTCATTGAGAATAAGGGAGAGACAGTGGGATTTGCATTGTCTTAGACGGTCGTCTGTTGGGCTTTTTGAGGGAAGGGGGGTTGACTCCCTTCACCCGCTCCACTTCTCCACCCTTCAGTCTGAACGGTTTACCGCTACGATAGAGCAGTGGGGACTCTGATTCTCACTACGGATTAATGGGCTTTATCTGAGATCCGACGCTCTAACTCAGTGCTCTGATCTCTGTGCTTCTGTATCAACTGCTGGATCTGTTGTTGCTGCCTCTATCTGAGACGGTTCATTTCATTGGATTGCTTCGTTCTCAGCAGTCGTCGTCTATCGTCGATGTTGCTGTTGCTCTTACGGTCTCTCTCAACGCAAGAATCTTTCATTCAGAGAGGACAATTTCATTCAATGCCCTCAGCAAGGTTAATGCTCGATTAGCGCCGCTGATTTCTATTTGCCGAACGGAGAATATCGGGCATGCTTGCCGCATGCACCGATGTTTGATTTTCCTGTTCACGATCGTGCTCTGCGGAGCGGCCGAACCGACCTCCAAGACCAACGTGAATCTGCAGCAAATTCTCAAGCGCTTCCCGGCGGCTGATTCCAACAGGGACGGCATCCTCACGCTGGCCGAGGCGAAGGTGTTTCAACAAAAGCGGCGTGAACGTGAGGCCAACCGACCGCAACTCAAGCCCACGCACGAGGACATTGCCTACGGCACGCACGCGCGGCATAAACTGGACCTGTGGCTGAAGGAGAGCGACCGGCCGACACCGTTGCTGGTGTGCATTCATGGCGGCGGTTTTCGTGCGGGCGACAAGAGCAACTACCACCGTCAGGTCAACCTCATCAAGCGCATGCATGCCGCAGGCATCTCGGTGGCGTCCATCAACTACCGGTTCACCGAGGGCGGCAAAAACCCGTTGCCCATCGCCATGCACGATGCCGCGCGCGCGGTGCAGTTCCTGCGGCACAACGCGAAACGGTTCAATCTCGACAAGACACGCTTCGCCGCCGCGGGCAGTTCGGCCGGTGCGTGCATTTCCATGTGGCTGGCATTTCATGACGACCTCGCCGATGCGGACAGCGATGACCCCATCCGGCGCGAGTCCACCCGGCTCATCGCCTCAGCCCCCAGCGGCGGCCAGCCGACCATCAGCCCGGTGACTTTTCGTGAATGGTTCGGCGTGAAAAGCCTCGTGGAACATCCCGCCATGCGGGCCATCTACGGCCTGACCGGCGAGGGATCCATCGAAAACTGGACGCCCGAAATCGCCGAGCGCGCGCGCATCAGTTCGCCCATCACTTACCTCACACGCGACGACCCGCCCTGCTACCAAACCTACGGCTCGGCCAACACGCCGGTCACTGAAAAAACCAGGCCCAACGAGTGGGTGCACCATCCGCACCTCGGTATCAGGCTCAAGGAGGCGATGGACAAACTCGGCATCGAGTGCCACGTACAATACAAGGACGGCCCGCCCATCAAGGGGTACGGTGGCGCAGATGATTTCCTGGTGAAAAAACTCACCGGCAAGTGAGGCTAAAATTCACCACAGTGGCTTCAAATCTTCATCATCAGGATCCATGGGATTTATTTGCTTCCTGGCTTGGGATCAGCCGTAAAGGCTCCCGATCGGCTGGCCAAGGCCGTCGCGGGTGACGTAGAAGGGGCGTTTCTCCACTTCGTAGGCCAAGCGCGGCGAGATGCCCATGGCCCTGTAGAGGGTGGCGTGCAGATCCTCGATAACGACCGGATCCCTGACGGTCGAGCAGGGGCGCTCATCGGCTGTCGCACCGTGGAGGTGGCCTTTCCTGATGCCGCCGCCAAAGAGCAGCACAGAGCCGGCGTCGGTGAAGTGCCGATGCATGCCGTAGTGGTTCAACTCGTTGATACTGTCCGGGACATTGACCTGATCCCTGACCTTGTTACCCGGCTTGCCCTCGACGAGCATGTCACGGCTGAACTCGCTGGCGAGCACGATGAGGGTGCGGTCGAGCAGGCCGCGCTCCTCGAGGTCGAGCACGAGCTGGGCGATCGGCGCATCGATCAGGCGCTTCAAATCAGTGAGGCGCGTGTGGCCGTTTTCGTGCGTGTCCCAGTTCAGGAACGGCACGTACTCGGTGGTCAACTCAATGAAGCGCGCCCCGGCCTCGACCAGTCGGCGTGCCAGCAGGCAACCGCGGCCGAACTGGCCGGTATTGTACGTGTCGAACACCTCCTTTTTCTCGAGCGACAAGTCGAAAGCCTTGGCCGACGGCGAGGTCAGCAGGCGATGCGCGTTGTCGAGCGAACGCAGGAGCGATTCTTTTTGATAGTCACTGCCGGCGAGGCCAATGGGGCTTTGGCCAACGAGTTTTTTATACGTCTTGTAGCGGTTGGCAAAGCGCGACTGGCTCATGCCGGCCGGCGGACGGACGGTGTTCAGCGCATCATCCGCGTTGGCGATATGAAACGGCCCGTACTCGCTGCCGAGGAAGCCGGCCGAGTGGAACGCCTTGAGTTCCTCGCCCTCGCCGACGTCGAGCCGCTGGCCGATGTCGATGAACGCCGGCATGGCCGGGTCGCGCGGGCCAAGCGTACGCGCAATCACCGCGCCGATGTGCGGGGCGGCGACCGTCTGCGGCGGCGCGTAGCCGGTGTGCCATTGGTACTGGTGGCGTGAGTGCAGAATAAACCCGAGGTCGCCGGCCTTGTAGGTGCGGATGAGAGTGCCGCGATCCATCACCGAGCCGATTTTCCCGAGACCACTGGCCAGCTTGATGTGATCAACGGCCGTGTCGATCGCCGGGAAGGTGCTGAGCACCCGATCCGGCGAGAGGCCTTTTTCAAACGGCGTGTAGCGCTTGGGATCAAACGTCTCGGTGTGGGCCATTCCGCCGCCCATCCAGAGGACGATCATGGCGTCGGCGGTGGGCTCGATCCTCTCCCCGGCCGGCTTGGCCAGGATCTGGCGCGGGGCGCCGGCGGCCATAGCGCCGAGCGTTGCGGCGCTGGCGGTTTTGAGGAAATCACGCCGATTCCAATGGCCCCGTTGAGTCATGCGTGAAAGGTGACCCAAGCGCCACGCTTTGGCAAGTTTCGGCTGCATCGAAGTCTTTCACTTACGCGGTACGTCGTGGAGTGCGGTTCTGTGCACCGCTTTTCAAAACCAAGGCTGGTGCGAAACGGATCCAAAGCGGCACGGAGAGCCGCACTCCAAAAGCTGGCGCAGCAGTTGATTCCCCCATTGACGAGGCCAAGCGCTTGGCCAAGCGGACACGCGCGGACAGCGGTCAGGCTTTTTCCTGGATGAGTTCGCGGCGGCCGCCGCCGAGGAGCTCCTCGACGAAGTTGGTGGAGTAGACGCCGCGGCAGAATTCCGGGTCGTTCAGGACGGCCTTCTGGAACGGGATGGTCGTCTTGATGCCGGTGATGATGTACTCGTCGAGGGCGCGGTTCATCTTGTTCATGGCGTCGCGCCGGTTGGTGCCGTAGGTGATGAGCTTGGCGATCATCGAGTCGTAGTGGCTGGGAATGGTGTAGCCGGCGTAGGCGTGGCTGTCGAGGCGCACGCCGCGTCCGCCGGGGGCGTAGTACATCTCGATCTTGCCGGGGCTTGGGCGGAAGTCGTTCCACGGATCCTCGGCGTTGATGCGGCACTCGATGGCGTGGCCGGTGGACTTGATGTCGCTCTGCGACAGTTTCAACGGCTCGCCCATGGCGACGAGAATCTGCTGCTTCACCAGGTCGATGCCGGTGACCTCCTCGGTGATCGGGTGCTCGACCTGGATGCGCTTGTTGACCTCGAGGAAGTAGAATTTGCCCTTGTCGTCGACAATGAACTCGACGGTGCCGGCGTTGGTGTACTCGGCCGCCTGGGCGATCTTGATGGCGGCCTTGCCCATCTGCGGGCGTAATTTCTTGTGTTTGCCCTCGAGCAGCGGGGAGGGGGTCTCCTCGATGAGTTTCTGGTTGCGGCGCTGGATGGAGCAGTCGCGCTCGCCGAAGTGGATGATGTTGCCCTTGGAGTCGCCGAGGATCTGAAACTCGATGTGGTGCGGATTCTCGATGAATTTCTCGATGTAAACCCCGCTGTTGCCGAACGATTTTTCGGCCTCGCTGCGGGCGGTGTGGTAGCCCTTGACCAGCGAGATGTCGTTGTGGGCCGTGCGCATCCCGCGTCCGCCGCCGCCGGCCACGGCCTTGATCATCACGGGGTAGCCGATTTTCTTGGCGATCTTCAGCGCCTCCTGCTCGGTCTCGATGACACCCTCCGAGCCGGGGGGAACCGGCACGCCGGCCTTGCGGGCCAGCTCGCGACTCAGGGCCTTGTCCTCGAGCGCGTTCATCGCAGCGGACTTCGGGCCGATGAAGCGGATGTTGCAGTTCTCGCAGACCTCAGCGAAGTGGGCGTTCTCGGAGAGGAACCCGTAGCCGGGGTGGATGGCATCGACATCGGAGATCTCGGCGGCGCCGATGATACGGTCGATGCGCAGGTAACTGTCGGCACTGGCCGCGCCGCCGATGCAGATGGCCTCGTCCGCCAGCTGGGCGTGCATGGAGTTTGAGTCCGCCTCCGAGTAAACGGCCACGGTGCGGATGTTCAGCTCCCTGCAGGCGCGGATGACCCGGACGGCGATCTCCCCGCGATTGGCTACCAGTACTTTTTCAAACATTCGGTGGGTCCTGGCCGACGATCGTGCTGCGGCGCTCCATCACGTGGGGCGGACCCGGAACAGCGCCTGGCCGAACTCCACCGGGCGGCCGTCCTCGACGAGAATCTCCGTGACCACGCCGCTCATCTCGGCCTTGATCTCGTTCATCACCTTCATCGCCTCGATGATGCAAACCACCGTGTCGGCCGTGACCGTGTCGCCGACCTCCACGTACGACTCGGACTCGGGCGAAGGCTTGCGGTAGAAGGTGCCGATCATCGGCGACTTGATCTCGGGCTCGGCCGGTTGCTCCGGCGCAGGCGCGGCGGCCGGCGCCTCGGTTGGCGCGGGCGCGACCGGCGGCAGGTAGTGCTGTACCTGCACCTCGTCCGGTTTGCCCTCGCTGGCGGCGCGGCGCAGCTTGATCTTGAATCCCTCATTCTCCATCTCGAACTCGGAGAGGGAGTTTTTCTTCATCAAGTCGACAATGCTTTTTATGTCCTTGAAATCCACGGCGGCTGAACGGTTGCAGTGAGTTGTTCCCGGGTTTGATCGCTGCCCACTCCCCGTCACCGGGGAACGCCGGCCACCCCGCCCCATGCGCGACAACCGTTGGCGACGCGGAGGCTAGTCACCGGCCCCGGGGCGGTCAAGGTCGATTCCCCGCCCCTTGGCCAGGCGCGTTTCCGGCGTGACGCCACGGCCCGGCTGGTGTTAATTCCCCGGTGGTGACACCAGGCGAAACCAGCCAACTGCTCCGGCGCTACAAGGCCGGCGAGGTCGATGAAGCCGGGGTGCTGCGCCTGCTGTGCGCCGCGCCGATCGACGACCTTGGCTTCGCGCAGGTCGATGCGCACCGGTCAATTAGGCAAGGTTTCCCCGAGGTTATTTTCGGCTCCGGCAAAACTCCGGAACAGGTCGCCGCCATCGCGGCCAAGGTGATGGAGCGCGAAGAGCGCGTGCTAGTCACCCGCGCCAACGCTGACCACGCCGACGCCGTGTGCGGGCAGTTCCCCGATGCCGTCCACCACGAGTCCGCACGATGCATCACGATCGAGACCAAGCGCTTGGCCAAGCGACCGGGCAGCATCGCCGTGTTGTGTGCCGGGACGAGTGATTTGCCGGTCGCCGACGAGGCGGCCGTCACGGCCGATTTCATGGGCAACGAGGTCGTGCGAGTGAACGACGTCGGCGTGGCCGGGCTGCACCGGCTCCTCGCGAGCATGCCCGCCGTGCGAGAGGCCAACGTCATCATCGCCGTCGCCGGCATGGAGGGCGCGCTGCCCAGCGTGGTTGCCGGCTTGGTGCATCGGCCGGTGATCGCCGTGCCGACGAGCATCGGCTACGGGGCGAGTTTCGGCGGCGTGGCGGCGCTGCTCGGCATGCTCAACAGTTGCGGCAGCGGCGTGACTGTGGTGAACATCGACAACGGCTTCGGTGCCGGCTTCGGTGCCAACCAAATCAACGCCCTGGCCAACGACTGAGCCGTTTGCGGCAAAAATGGGCCAATAATCGGCCGCGCTTGGCCAATTATTTTTTGGGCTTTGACTTGGTTTTGATTTTTCTCCATTTTCCGCGCCGCACGACTTGGCCGCGCCTGGCCAAGCGCCATTCGAAACCGTAGTCAGCCGAAAAACGTTTTGGGGAAAGCACTCGTCATCGCAGAGAAACCGTCGGTCGCGACCGATATCGCCCGCGTGCTCAGGGCGCCGCGTGACAAGTCGAAGGACTTTTTCGAGAACGACGACTACGTGATTTCCTCGGCCGTCGGCCATCTGTTGACAATCATCGTGCCGCCCGATCAGGACATCAAGCGCGGCAAGTGGACCTTCGACAAGCTGCCGCACATTCCCACGCATTTCGACCTCGAGCCGATCGCCAAGAGCGAGTCACGGCTCAGGGTGTTGCTGCGGCTGATCAAGCGCGACGACGTCGACCGCTTCGTGAATGCCTGTGACGCCGGGCGCGAGGGGGAACTGATTTTTCGCTACATCATCCAGTACGCGACGGAGAAGCACCCGAGGAAAACGGCGGGCAAATCGGTTTCGCGGCTTTGGCTGCGGTCGATGACGCCGGACGCGATCCACAAAGGCTTTGCCAACCTGCGCAGCGACGACGACATGAAGCCGCTGGCCAGCGCCGCCAACTGCCGGAGCGAGGCCGACTGGCTTGTGGGCATCAACGGCACGCGGGCGATGACGGCGTTCAACTCGAAGAGCGGCGGGTTTTATTTGACGCCGGTCGGCCGGGTGCAGACGCCGACGCTGGCCGTGGTAGTTGAGCGCGAGAAGGAGATTCGCGTGTTCGAGCCGAAAGATTACTGGGAAGTGCACGCCACGTTCCGGGCCGCCGCCGGCGAGTACACCGGCCGGTGGCTCGACGAGAGTTTCAAAAAAGATTCCGACGACGCCCACAAACGGGCGGAGCGCATCTGGGAACAAGCCAAGGCGGACAGCATCCAAGCCAAGTGCGACGGCCAAGCGGGCGAGGTGAGCGAGCAGAGCAAGCCGACCAAGCAGGCCGCGCCGGCGCTGTTCGACCTCACGACACTGCAGCGCGAGGCCAACTCGCGGTTTGGTTTCTCGGCGCGCAACACGCTGGGCATCGCGCAGGCGCTGTACGAGCGGCACAAGGTGCTGACCTATCCGCGAACCGACTCGCGCTGCCTGCCGGAGGACTACTCCGGCACAGTGAAGCAAACGCTCGAGTCGCTTGGCCAAGCGCGCTACGGCAGCCTCGCCAGTGACGTGCTGAAAAACGACTGGGTGCACGGCGGCAACAAGAAGGTGTTCAACAACGCCAAGATCTCCGATCACTTCGCCATCATCCCCACGCTCAAGCCGGCGCCCGCCACACTCAAGGAGCAGGAGCAGAAGATTTACGACCTCGTGGCCAAGCGGTTCATCGCCGTGTTTTATCCGTCGGCGGAATTCCTGGTCACCACCCGCATCACCCGCGTGGAGGGCGAGCCGTTCAAGACCGAAGGCAAGGTGCTCGTGAAGCCGGGCTGGCTCACCGTGTACGGACGCGACCAGGCCAAGCAGGACGACGGACACCTCGTACCGGTCGAGACGGGCGAGTCGGTGCAGGCGGACGAGGTCATCGTCGAGGCCAAGGCCACCCGGCCGCCGGCACGCCATTCGGAAGCCACGCTGCTCGGCGCGATGGAGCACGCCGGCAAGCGCGTTGACGACGAGGAACTGCGCGAGGCAATGCGCGACAAGGGGCTCGGCACGCCGGCGACCCGGGCCTCGATCATCGAGGAGTTGATCCGCCACAAATACATGGTGCGAGAGCAAAAGGAACTGGTGCCCACCGCACAGGCGTCCTCGCTGATCACACTGCTCACGGCGCTCAAGGTGGACGCCCTCACCAAGCCGGAGCTGACCGGCGAGTGGGAATTCAAGCTCAAGGAGATCGAGAGGCGGAAATTCGACCGAGAGTCGTTCATGAACGAGATCCGCTCGATGACCGAAAAAATCGTCGGTACCGCCAAGGCGTTCGACGGCGATACCGTGCCGGGCGACTACGGCAAGCTCAAGACGCCCTGCCCCAAGTGCGGCGGCGTGGTGAAGGAAACGTACAAGCGGTTCCACTGCGAAGGCGACGGGTGCGAGTTCAGCTTTTGGAAGACGATGGGCGGGCGGCAGTTCGAGCTGAGCGAGGCGGACGAGCTGGTGGCCAACGGCCGCATCGGGCCGCTCGACGGTTTCCGCAGCAAGATGGGCCGCGCCTTCTCGGCGGAGTTGAAACTGACCGGCGAACACAAGGTAGAGTTCGATTTCGGCAACGGTGACGAGGACGAGGAGGAAGCCGACTTCAGCGGGCAGGAACCGGTCGGCACCTGCCCCAAGTGCAAGTGCTCGGTGTACGAGCACGGCAGAGCCTACGTCTGCGAGAAGAACACCGGCAAAGTGCGGGAGTGCAGTTTCCGCACCGGCAAGACGATTCTCAAGCGGGACATTGAGAAGGAGCAGGTTGCCAAGCTGCTCAAGGACGGCAGAACGGATTTGATCCTGAACTTCATCTCCAAGAAAGGCCGGCCGTTCAAGGCGTACCTCGTGCTCAAGCCGGACGGCGACGTCGGCTTCGAGTTCGAGCCCAGGGCCAAGGCCGAGGCCGGGGGCGGCGCCAGGGGCGGCAAATAGTCCCGCTTGGCCAAGCGCCAAAACCGCGGCCCGATTATTGCTTTTATAGTTATGTTTGCAGGTTGCCACAACGGAATCTCTTGTGGTATGTTCCCCTGTTCGAAGGGAATGGCTGACAAAAAACCGCCCAAAATAAGGGAGAAAAAGCCCAAGACCGACAGCGAGGATCGTTTCCCGAATCCGCGCACTTGGATGCTTTGGGCGCTGGGCATTTTCATGGTCGTGATGCTTTTTCAGGTCGGCAAAACAGCCGGCACTACCCAGGCCGAGAAGGTCGATTACATCACCCTGCAGCGCTGGATCGCGAACGGCGAGGTGGTCAAGGGCTACATCGAGTACCCCCCGCCCAACTCCTCCGCGCTCTGCACCATCACCGGGTTCCGCATCGAGAACGGCAACAAGATTCCGTTCGCGTTCGAGGACAAGCTGATCGAGGGCCGGGAGAAGTTCCTGATCGAGAACGCCGGGTTCCAGCCCCGCGAAAAGAACACCCTGCTCACGGCGTTCATCGTGAACCTAGTACCGATCCTGATTATCTTTCTGCTCATCTGGTTTGTGCTCATACGGCAGATCCGCAGCGCCGGCCGGGGCGCGATGAACTTCGGCAAGAGCAAGGCCCGCATGCTCAACAAGGAGAAGAACAAAACCACCTTCAAGGACGTGGCCGGTGTCGATGAAGCCTGCGAGGAGGTCTCCGAACTGGTCGACTTCCTCAAGGATCCAAAAAAATTCCAAAAGCTTGGCGGCAGGATTCCCAAGGGCATCCTGATGGTCGGCGCGCCGGGCACCGGCAAGACGCTCCTGGCCAAGGCCATCGCCGGCGAGGCCGAGGCGAGTTTCTTCAGCATCAGCGGCTCGGACTTTGTGGAGATGTTCGTCGGCGTCGGCGCCAGCCGCGTGCGCGACATGTTCGAGCAGGCCCGCAAGAGCACGCCGTGCCTGGTGTTCATCGACGAGATCGACGCCGTGGGACGCTCGCGCGGCCACGGGCTTGGCGGCGGCAACGACGAACGCGAGCAGACCCTCAACGCGCTGCTCGTTGAGATGGAC
>QOAX01000310.1 GCA_003972865.1 Verrucomicrobiota bacterium
GCATTGCCAAGATGCCATTTACCAAAGATTCCCGTACGGTAGCCCTTTGCCTTGAGGGCTTCCGCCAAGGTGGTCTCCTCCAAAGGCAAAGCCTGAAGCTTCTCGGCGCTGAGGAAACGTTGGAAATCAAATTCCCGGCGGCCCGAGAGCCAATCGGTAAGGTCCAGTCGACCCGGGTACTTGCCGGTCATGATGCTTGCTCGCGTGGGCGAACAGACGTGGCAGGCCGCGTAGGCGTTCGTAAAGCGAACCCCCTGCTTGGCGAAGCGATCGATGTTCGGCGTCTCGTAGAAGGAACTGCCAAAGCAGGCGACGTCCCGCCAGCCCATGTCGTCGACCAGAAAAAAAACCACATTGGGATGCACCGCCGTGCTTGACTGCACCAAACCAAGCGTAAAACAAAAGGTAGTAAAAAATAGCCTCATCACGGAAGGCGGAATAGTGCCTAAACCCCAAACCGGTGGCAATGCCACAGGCAAGTCAACGGCGTGAGCGAGTCTTCGGAGAGGGATGCTTGGACAGGATTTTTTTCAATTTTTCGGCGATCCTTGGCTTGGCAGCGTGGTGGTTTTGGGTTTCCCACGGGTCGGTCTTGTAGTCGTACAACTCGTATTCAACTTCGGCCTTCGAGCCGCTGTGGTTCTTCCACTCGACCAGCCTGTAACGCTGCGTGCGGATGGCACGCCCCAGCTTTTTCCCGCGCGGGTAGGCGTGAAAGGCGTGGTCACGGACGCGCGCGTTCGGGTTCTTCAACACCGGCACGAGGCTGACGCCGTCAATCGGCTGCGGACCTTTCGACGCTGGCAACCCGGCCAACTCTGACAGCGTGGGGAAAATATCCACCGTCTCCGCGAGTTGGCTGGTGACACTGCCCGGCTTTGCCAGGCCAGGCGCGACAATGATAATCGGGATGCGGTTGGCCTGCTCAAAGTTGGTGTGCTTGGTCCAGATGCTTAAGTCGCCCAGATGCCAACCGTGATCACCCCACAAGACAACGATGGTATCCTTGGCCAAGCCCAGTTCCTCGAGTGCCCTTGTCACTTTGCCAATCTGCGCATCCACATAGGTGGTGCTCGCATAGTAGCCGTGGATGAGCTTGCGGGTGAGTTCTTCATCAATCTCGCCATTGGACGGGACCGGCTTGAATGCCGCGATCTCGCCGCCGCGCTTGAGGGCGACTTTCGGCGCATCTTTCGGGAACGCCTTGTTCACCGGCATCGGCAGCTTGGCTGGATCGTGCATGTCCCAATATTTCTTTGGCGCTGAGAAAGGCAGGTGCGGCCGCACAAAACCGGCGGTGATGAAGAACGGTGTGTCATCCTTGGCCAACCGCTGCTTTGCAGCCTTAAGGCGCTTGACAGTTTCATCGGCAACACGCCCGTCGGCGTAGTCAGTGTCGTTTGCCATCGGCGACTCGTACGCCGCGCCGCGAGGCAGCGAACGGATTTGGCCAAGTTTCTGGTTCGTGAACAGCGCCTCCTCGCGAGTAAGCTTGCCACCGTCGGTGCTCTCAGGATCGAGGTACTCGATCACCTTGTCATGAAAATGCGGGACGCTGAACGACTCGGGATCGCCCTGGTTGCCATGGCCAATGTGGAACACTTTGCCAAGCGACTCGGTTCGGTAGCCATGTTTGGCGAAATGCTGCGGCATCGTGACGGCGCCGGGATAGGCCTTACGCAAATGGCTGCCAAGCCCGTACAGGCCGGTTGATGTCGAATGCGACCCAAGCATCAGCGTAAACCGCGACGGCGCGCAGACCGCCTGGTTGCAGTACGCCATGTCGAACCGCATGCCGCGCCTAGCCAAGGCGTCCATGTTTGGGGTTATCGCCGCATTGTCGCCGTAGCACCCCATCGCCGGTTTCAAGTCGTCGACGAGGATCAGCAGCACGTTGGGCGTTTCCGCCGCCTGGGTCGCGGCGAGGCCAAGCGCAGTGAACAACGCAATGACCAAGCTCCGTTTTGTTCGTTCCATTTGCCGGGTGCCAACAATCGATTGTGGTGTGGACGCGCAGTTGCTAGGCTGCCGCTTTCAATCAAGTCACAAGAAGTTGGAATAGCCAATGGAAGTCACAGAGGCAATTCGAAACCGCAAGTCCACTCGGGCATTTCTGGACAAACCAGTGCCTGATGAAGTCATCACCACTGTTTTGGAGTGCGCCCGTTGGGCGCCATCGGGAGTCAACAGCCAGCCTTGGCAGGTTGCCGTCGTCACCGGCGAAACCAAGCGACAACTCGGCAATGCCTTGGCCAAGCAGCGCGCCGACGGCGAAACACCCCGGCAGGATTACAACTACTACCCGACTCAGATCGAGGAACCGTACATCGCCCGCAAGCGCGCCTGCGGTCATGCCCTCTACTCCGCGTTGGGCATCGAACGCAACGACATCGAAACGAGAAAGGCACAGTGGATGAAAAATTACCACGGCTTCGGCGCACCGGTTGCCCTGCTCTTTTTCATCGACGCAATCCTCGAGAAAGGCTCTTGGGTGGACATGGGCATGTTCATCCAAAACGTTATGCTCGCGGCTCGCGGCTTTGGCCTGGAGACCTGCCCTCAAGCCGCCCTGGCGGAGTATCCCGATGTTATTCGAAACATTCTCAATATTCCTGATTCGAAGAAACTGATTTGTGGCATGGCACTTGGCTACGCCGACTACGACGATCCATCCTATCAATATCGAACCGAGCGTGAGCCGGTAGAAAATTTCACCCAATGTTATTCCTGAACCAACCATCTGCACACCGTCGCATCGCCCAACTCACTAGCGCCCTGTCGCTGCTCGCGCTGCCAACGATTTCGCTCTTCGGGCAAAATCCATTATCGGTTTCCAAGCCGGAAAAAGACAGCTCCGTCGAGGCTCAACTCGAGTCGTTCACCATTGATCCGAGGCTAGAGATCAAGTTGTTCGCCGACGAGACGATGGGCATCTCCAATCCGATCTGTTTTCGTTGGGACGCACATGGCCGGCTTTGGGTGCTTTGCACCTGGGCGTATCCTCAACTCAAACCAGGCGAACCGCCCAACGACAAAATTCTCATCCTTGAAGATACCAATGCCGACGGTCACGCCGACAAGATCATCACCTATGCCGACGGGTTGAACATGCCAACCGGTTTTGCGCTTGGCCACGGTGGCGCCTACATCGGGAACAGCCGCGATTTGATTCACGTTCGCGACACCGACGACGATGACCGAGCTGATGCAAGAGAAATCATCTTCACCGGCTTCGGCACCGGTGACACGCATCAAAACATCAACTCCTTCGCCTGGAGCCCCGGCGGAGAATTGTATTTCAGCCAAGGCCTCCATTGTTTTTCCCGAGTGCAGACTCCCTGGGGCATTCGCCGACTCGATGAACACGGCTCGTGGCGGCTCCGCCCTCTGCGCCGCCAACTTCACGCCCATCGCCGCACTTCCGGCGGTGGCAACCCGTGGGGGTTCGCCTTTGGCGATTGGGGCGAGCCATTCATCAAGAGCAACGACAACACCATCAGCGAACTCCTGCCCGGCCTGGTTTCCACCGAATATATCTCTGGCGGCTATTGGGGCGGTGCCATGCAGATAGGCGGTACCAAGATTAAATCGATGATCATTGAGATCGTCGACTCACCACACATGCCCGATGATTTTCAAGGCGACTTCATTATCGCCGGGTACTTCGCCCGCAACGTCGCTCGTCTTCGCCCAAGCGTCGACGGTGCCGGTCACAAGCTTGAAACACTCGAGCCCATCCTCACCTCATCCCACAACGCGTTCCGTCCCGTCGACGCCAGCATTGGTCCCGACGGTTCACTCTACATCGCCGACTGGTTCAACCCCATCATCGGGCACTACCAGGCCTCATTTCGTCATCCAGATCGGGACAAGGATCATGGCCGCATCTGGCGCATCACCGCAAAGGGACGACCCCTGGCAAAGGTTCCTCAGTTGGCAAAAATGAACGCTAGCCAACTTGCGGAACAACTCGCTGCCCCTCGTCGCTGGACACGCCAACAAGCCAAGCTGCGCCTTATGGATTTACCCAAGGCTGACGCCACGGCCGCCACTCAGAAATGGATTGATGGCCTGAAACCCAGCGATCCCGACTTGGAACACAAACTCTACGAAGCCATCGGCGTATTTGAATCGCACGAAGTCATCAACCGCCGGTTGCTTGACCGCCTGCTCGACGCAAAAGATTACCGCGCCCGTGCCTACGCCACCCGCGTTGCCGGTCGGTGGCACGATCGCCTGGATGACCCGCTCGCCATTCTCGGCCGAAGAGCACGCGACGAACACATCAGAGTGCGACTCGAGGCAGTCGTCGCTGCCAGCGATGTCCGCCAACCGAAATCCATCTTGGTCGCCGCACACGCCGGTGCCAACGACAGCGATCGCTTCGTGAAGTTTGCTTTCAACCAAACCGTGCATGCCCTCGCCAATCACTGGCGCCCTGCCCTTCTATCGGGAGACCTAACGTTTGCAAACACCGACCATCTGCAGGCCGTGCTGAAAGTTTACGGAGGCAACGATGTCGCAGGAGTTGTGCGCCAACAAATCGACAACCCCAAACTTCCTGTCAAACAGCGGCAAGCCCTGTTTGCGCTACTTGCTCAGACTGGCAATACCACTGATGCACAATTGATATTGAAAAGCGCGAACACTCTACCTGATGTTTTGGACGCTCTCTCTGGATCCGTTCAAAAACGCAACCTCCAACCCCCGCCAAATGCCGAAAAGCAACTTTTCGCTGCCACCCGAAATCGAAACGGACTCGTTCGTGCCAAGGCAATCCAACTCGCCGGGCTCTGGAAAATTAACTCATTCAAGGATTACATCGTCACCGAAGCAACCGACCAAAATGAACCGGCCAACGTTCGCTTGGCAGCCACCGAAGCACTTGCCCAATTGGGCGGTGACAAGGCCATCGAGTCTCTCGACCGCCTGGCCGTTTTAACGGAACCGGCATCCGTTCGTGCCGCCGCCATTTCCGGCTTGGCCAAGCTTGATCTGCCGAAGGCCGCCAAACATTCCGCAGAACTATTGACCAAGGTGAACGAAATTGAACTTGGCTCCATCCTGGCCGCGATCCTTAAACGCAACGAAGGCGCCGATGCCCTTGCAGGTGCGCTTAACCAGACAAAGGTTTCACCCGACAGAGCCAAGCTAATTCGCCGCTGGCTCAACGCCGCGGGCCGCAGCGACAACAGGCTGATCGCCGCTGTCGACCGAGCACTTGGCCAACAAGTTGCCATGCCAACTTACAGCCCTGAGCTTGTTGCCACACTTGCAAGGGAAGCACTCGAACGCGGCGACGTAGTGAATGGCCGAAAAGTTTTCCAGCTGCCACTGGCAAGCTGCACTGCCTGCCACTCCGTTGATGGAATCAAAGGCGCCACTACAACCGTCAAAGGCCCGAACCTCACCGCGGTGGCCGCTGGTCTGCCGTTGGATTTACTGGTTGAAAGTGTGCTATGGCCCGATCGGCAAATCAAGGAGGGTTATGAGGCAACCACGGTGGTGACGAAGGATGGTCAAGTATTCAGCGGATTTCTTCATAACGTGGACAAAAACGAACTGAGCATCCGCGATTTGACCACAGACAAAATCATCACCGTCCAGACAAGGAATATACAGCAACACACCAAGGGCGGCACCGTGATGCCGCCGGGCCTCACCGCCACTCTCACGCACACGGAGTTGCTCGATCTCATCAAGTATCTTTCCACATTGAAGACAACCGGCCAACCGAAGTGACGAATTGAAGATACTGAAAATATTCCTGTGGTGTGTCGCACTTGTTTGCGCGTTGGCGAGGCCGGATAGCGCCCTGACAGACGAACAGTTCGAAGTGGCCGAGGGCTTGGTTGTTCAGCCATTTGCGATACAGGGGCAGTTGTCCAATCCCGCCAGCATCGACGTGGACGACCGCGGGCGTGTGTGGGTGGCCGAGGCGTTCAACTACCGCAAAAAGACCCGCAAGGCGGGGGACCGCATTTTAATTCTTGAGGATAGTAGCGGCAATGGGCGAGCCGACAAGACAACAGTCTTTTACCAGGATCCTGACATCGATGGCGTGCACGGCGTCTGCGTGCTGGGCAACAAGGCGATTGTTTCCGCGCCGGACAGGATTCTTTTGCTCACCGACACCGATGGCGATGACAAGGCGGATACGAAGAAATTGCTGTTCACAGGGAAAGTTTTAAATCCGGTTCATGGCCAGCATGACCACGCAATTCACGCCGTGATGTTCGGGCCGGACGGACGGCTTTATTTTAACTTCGGCAACTTGAACGCGGGGTTGTGGCAAGCGGACGGCACCTTGGTGAGGGACGTTTTCGGAAACCCCGTGAACAACAGCCACAAGCCTTATCAGGAAGGCATGGTCATTCGATGCGAGCTTGATGGCAGCCGCGTGGAGGTGCTCGGCTACAACTTTCGGAACAACTGGGAGGTGACGGTCGATTCTTTCGGTACCATGTGGCAGTCGGACAATGACAACGGATCGAGCTCCTGCCGCGTGAATTTCGTGATGGAGTATGGCAACTACGGCTATCGCGATGAACGGACGGGAGCCGACTACCGAAATAAACGCACCAACATGGAAGCCACGATGCAACGCCGCATGTGGCACCAAAACGATCCCGGCGTGGTGCCGAACCTGCTGATCACCGGCTCAGGCGCGCCCACCGGCATCCTCGTGTATGAGGGGGACCTGTTGCCTGAGCCCTTTCGGGGACAAATGATTCACGCCGAGCCCGGCCGCAACGTCGTGTGGGCGTTTCCAGCGAAGCAGGCCGGCGCAGGTTATTCCGCCCGCATCGTCGATATTGTCCGTAGCGCGGTAGGCCGCAACTACCGCCCCTCGGACGTGTCCGTGGCGCCGGATGGTTCCCTGTTCATCGCCGACTGGTTCGATCCCGTGGACTGCTGCCACCGCACCATCAACGACGCGGGCCGAATTTTCCGTGTGGCACCTCCAAAACATGTCTATGCGGTGCCTGCCTATGATTTCAAAACGCCCGTCGGCGCCGTCAAGGCGTTGCGGAGCCCGAACCTGTCGGCGCGCTACAAGGCGTGGACGACCCTGCTCGGCATGCAGGAGCGCGCCCGGCCTACTCTGGAAAAGATGGCGACCGACAAGAACCCGCGCTTCCGCGCCCGCGCCCTCTGGGCGTTGGCCGCCATCAAGGAAGGCACTCCAAAGGCCATCGGGACCGCATTGCGTGATGAATCGGAAAACATTCGCGCCCTCGCACTACGCATCGCCCGCCGTCATCAAGTCCCCCTCGAGCCCTTAGTACGGCAGTTGGTGCACGATGAGTCCGCCTTGGTTCGCCGCGAGTGCGCAGTCTCCCTGCACCGGCTCACCTCCTCCGAGACCGTTCAACTCTGGGTGGAACTCGCCGCGCAATACGATGGCAAAGACCGTTGGTATCTTGAGGCTCTAGGCATTGGCGAAAAAGGCAAGGAAACCGCCTGCCTCCATGCGTGGCTGAAGAAAACGGGTGCCGATTGGACGACCCACGCTAATCGCGATGTCGTATGGCGTTCGCGCGCACCGGAAGCTGCAATGTTGCTCGCCAAATTACTTCTGAACTCTGATGTGCCCGCAGCGGAGCATCCGCGCCTCCTGCGCGCGCTGGATTTTCATTCGGGCAAGCCAAAGGAAGCCGCGCTGGCCACCCTGCTGCTCAGCGATTCAAAACGCAATCCGGCGACCTATCTGGAAGCCTTCCAACGCGCCACCCCGGAATTTCTCAAGGCGCATCCCAAGGTGATGAACCAAGTGGAGTCCGTCCTACTCGCCAGCAAGGGGACGGTCACCTTCGTGGACTTGGTGGCGCGTTTCAATCGAAAGGACATGGTGAAGCACCTCATGGACATGGTGCAGACTGCCCCGAAAAAGGAGCCGGGCATTCGCGCAGCCCATCAAATCTTCGCGTTCAAGGAAGACCACCGCATTGAGGCCGCCTTGGGCGAGCCAGAGCGAACCACAGCTATAATAAGGGCCCTTGGTTTCGTAGGCAATAACCAGGCAGTGGCCATGCTGCGGACTGTTACCACTGATGAGGCTCGGCTCGAGGCATCACGACTTTTGGCCATTACGGCCTTGGGCCGTAGCTCGTCGGGAGCCGGAGCGCTCATGCAATTGGTACAGCAGAAAAAATTGCCAGCCAAATTCATGCCACCGGCGATTCGGAGCCTCGCTTCTTCTCCCGGCCCGAATACCCGCAGCTTTGCTGCGCAGCAACAAGAGCTTCTCACGCCCACTGGTAAACGTTGGCCGATTGAATTACTGCTGGCAGCCAAGCCAGACGCTTCCAGGGGCAAGGCCGTGTTTCAAAAAGCCGGCTGTATCGCCTGCCACATCGTGCGGGGCGAAGGACTCGACTTCGGCCCTGAGCTATCGGATATCGGCAACAAGCTGAGCTCTGAACAACTTTTTGAAGCGATCCTGAAGCCTAATCAAACCATCAGCTTGGGTTACGAGGGTGTTAACGTTACATTAAAAGTTGGCACCCAACTCATCGGGTTTGTGACCAGTGAAAGTAAAACCACCCTGAGCCTACGCATCCCGGGTGGCCTGCGTAAAGATGTACTCAAGGCAAATATCAAGACTCGCACAGCAATGAAGGCTTCACTTATGCCCGCTGGTCTTGAAGCAACGATCTCACCCCAGGAACTCGCTGATCTTGTCGGTTGGCTTGCCCCTCAGAATCCAGCCGAGACGCCCACGGCAAAAAATGTGCGTGTAGGTGGGTTGCCGGAGCTTCTGGCGGAAGAGACCGCGAATACGTCCAGGCCCAACGTCGTGGTTATCTTTATCGATGACCTCGGCTGGACCGATCTCGGTTGTTATGGATCGAAGTTTTACGAGACGCCTCACATTGACCGGTTGGCGAAGCAGGGCGCCTTGTTCACCCGGGCGTACAGTTCATGCAACGTCTGTTCACCGACTCGTGCTTCCCTGATGACAGGCAAGTATCCCCAACGCGTTGGTTTCACCAGTTGGCTCAATCCGCGCAAACCAAGCGGCGCGAACAGTGCGGCTACTCATATTCCGGTTGTCGAGACCACTATAGGCGAGGCCTTTCAGCAAGCAGGCTATAGGACCGGATATATTGGCAAATGGCATGTTGGTTCCGAAAAGATTGGAATGCCCAAACAGCATGGGTTCGATTGGCAGATGGCAACGGCCCAACATGGCTTGCCTGGGTCTTATTTCCATCCCTATAAGCGGAAAGGGCTGCCTTCTGCCGACGTGCCGGATTTGGAAGATGGCAAACAGGGCGATTACTTGACGGATGCTCTGACGGAAAAGGGCATCGGATTCATCAGGGAGACAGTCAAGGAGGGCAAGAAGCCGTTCTTTCTCATTCTGGGTCACTATGCGGTTCATACGCCGATTCAGGCTCCGACAAAGCTAGTCGAGAAGTATCAGGAAAAGAAAAAGCGGATGTACGGCGCCACACCGCTGGAGATGATACCCGAACGATTCAATCGCAAGGTCCCGGCAAGACAGCAGAATCCAACCTATGCGGGCATGGTGGAGAACCTGGACACGAACGTCGGCAAGGTGATCGATGCCTTGGACGAACTCGGGCTGACAAAAGACACGATCATTGTTTTTACCTCCGACAACGGGGGGTCCTGCATGCCGGCCTCAAGGCCAACCAGCAATTATCCTCTCCGCGCCAGCAAGGGCTGGAACTACGAGGGAGGGATTCGGATCCCAACCTTCATCACCTGGCCCGGCAATATCCCGGCCATGAAAACGTCCGAACCCGTGATCACGATGGACCTTTACCCCACGCTCCTGGAGTTGACCGGATGCAAGCAGCTGCCGAAGCAGACCGTGGACGGGCGCTCGCTGGTTCCACTGATCCGTGGTGAGAGGAAGACGTTGAACCGGCCCTTTCTGGCCTGGTGGTATCCCCACGCCAACGGGCATGGAACACAGCCCTGCCAGGCGATCCTGAAGGATGGCTGGAAGCTTGTTCATTACATGAAGCAGAATGAGACGGAACTCTATCGTTTGGACAAGGATGAGGGAGAGAGGAACGACCTCGCGAAGAAGGAATCCAAGAAAGCGCGTGAATTGCTTGAAACACTCAACAAGTGGGTCAAGGAAACGGGTCGAAACAAAAAATAAGCAAATGATGAAAAAACGAATCCCCATTGCCCTCGGCCTGTTTGCCGCCTTGCTGCCCTTGAACGCAGCGGCTGAAAAAATAAAAGCCGGCCAGCGCAAGATTCCGGCTCCGCCTTTCGAGATCGTGAAGACCCCCGCTGCCGGGGGCTCTTTGGCGCCCAATCTGTGCCGGTTTGGTGATCACTTTGCCCTAAGCTGGATCGAACGCGATCGCAATCGTACACCGAGCGTGCGCGTTGCCGGTTGGAACGGCAAGGCCTTCGACAAGGCTCGCACCGTGGCGACTTCAAAGCAGATGTTCGTGAACTGGGCAGACATCCCGTCCGTTATCGAGGCGCCATCGAGTGATCTCTACGCCCATTGGCTCGATCGCATCAGCAGCAAGACCTACGCCTATGGCATCCGGGTCGCGCGCTCGACCGACCGCGGCAAAAGCTGGAAGCCAATGGGCTGGATGCACGACGACGTAAGCCCGACGGAACACGGCTTTGTTTCGTTTGTCCGTGAAAGAAAACGGGTGCGCGCCTTCTGGTTGGACGGCCGGGCGATGGCAAAAAAGGGTGGCAAGATGATGCTGCGCACAGCGGTTCTCGAGGGCAACAAAATCAAGGCGGAGCGCGTACTCGACGACGATGTCTGCACCTGCTGCCCGACATCGGCTGCCCCGCTTGCTGCTGGCGCAATGGTCGTCTACCGCGATCGATCGCCAAAAGAAATCCGTGACATCGGCTTCACGCGCAGGATCGATGACGGGTGGACCAAACCGGCGATCGTTCACGCGGACAATTGGTTCTTTCCCGGCTGTCCGGTCAACGGTCCGAGCATCGCCACTGACGGTAACCTCGTCGCGATCAGCCGCTTCACCGTAGTCAACAACAAAGCACAGGTGATTCTCAGATTGTCCAAGAATGGCAGGATGAAGTTCGGGCGAGATATCGTGCTCGATAAGAACGAACCTGTCGGCCGCTGCACAACAGTCTGCACCAAGGACGCGGTGTTCACCGTCTGGATAGGCCACGAGGGCAAACAAACAGCGCTACAACTGGCACAGATTTCACACGACGGAAAGATTGTGCGGAAAGCGACGCTTGCACAAATCAACGGCACCCGCTCGAGTGGAATGCCCCAAGCGGTTTTCAGCGGCGGCTATTTATGGGTCAGCTGGACCGACGCGAATCGCGTGCGCCTTGGCCGAGTGAAGATCGGAGACCAAACCTTATGAACAGAAAGCTATCAATCATGTGGGGCATCTGTTTCTCAATACTGTTCACCGCTGGGCTTGTTTCGGCCGCCGTGGGTGTTGGCGCTCCCAATGTCGTGGTCATGATGGTTGACGACATGGGGTTTGCGGGGCCAAGCATTGCCCCCTACGGCAACCCGAATTACAAGACGCCGGGCATGGACCGCCTGGCCCACGAGGGCTTGCTCTTCACTGACTTTCATTCCAGCGGCACGGTGTGTTCGCCCACGCGGGCGGGCTTGCTCACGGGGCGTTACCAGCAACGGGTGGGGGTTGAGGCCGTCATCCATCCGCGCGCCAACCATCCCGAACACCGCAAGGGGTTGCAGAAGTCCGAAGTAACCTTCGCCGAGTTGTTCAAGGAGGCCGGGTACATTACCGGCGTAGTCGGCAAATGGCACCTGGGCTATGCGGGTGAGAACCCGGAATACCATCCGCAGAACCATGGGTTCGATTACTTCAAGGGCTACCACAGCGGAAACATCGACTATATCAACCACTGGGGTGACCACATGAAGCACGACTGGTGGCATGGGCGCAAGGAGACGAAGGAGAAGGGCTACACCACGCACCTGATCAACAAATACGCCCTGGAGTTCATCGAGCAGAACAAGGACAAACCCTTCTGCCTCTACGTGGCGCACGAATCACCCCACGCCCCGGTTCAGGGACCGAACGATCCCATCCAGCGTGGGCCCGGTCGGCAGCCTCGCGAGACGCCGCACGCCGAGGCCATGAAGCAGATGATCCTCGAGATGGACAAGGGCGTGGAGCAGGTTCGAGCCAAGCTCGTGGAACTAGGCCTCGAGAAGAACACCTTGTTCCTTTTCTTTTCCGACAACGGGGATTCCCCGGGAACCGCCACAGGGCACCCGAATCATCGCGGATCCAAAGGCTCTGTCTACGAGGGTGGCACCCGCGTGCCCGCGATTGCGTGGTGGCCCGGGAAGATAAAGCCCGGCACCTCGACCGATGCCTTATCCATCACCCTCGACGTCATGCCGACCATCCTGTCGGTGGCCGGCATAGAAAAACCCAAGAATCGTTCGCTCGACGGGATCGATTTGTCGCCCGCCATATTCGAGCAAAAGGCTTTGCCGCCGCGACCGCTCTACTGGGGCTCGCTTTCCAACAACGGCGCCCGCAGCGAGGCACTACGCGACGGCCCTTGGAAACTCGTGGTGCAGCACCCCAAGGCCAAGCCCGGCACATTTGAAAACGAAACCATCGAGCTGTTCAACCTGGCCAGGGACGAAAGCGAAAAAAACAATCTCGCCGCCGCACAACCCGATCGCGCCGACGCAATGCTCAAACGCATCAAGGCGTGGTATGCCGACATCCAAAAAACCGCCTCGCCGCAACCTGGCGGATGGATTCGAAAACCGCGTGTGGACACCACCTTTTTCAACGGCAAGGATTTCACCGGTTGGTCGGCTTCCGAGATGAAGTACTGGTCGGTCAAGGACAATGCCATCGTGGGGAATTCAGAAGTTAACGTACCGGGGAACAAATTCATCTGGGCGGACGGCGAGGTGCAGGACTTCTACCTTACGGTCGACGTGAAGCTGACCCCGGACAACCGCAACGCGGGCATCCAGTTTCGTTCCAAGAAAGCCAATGCCTCCGGTCAGGCCATTGGCTACCAGGCCGACGTCGGGGCCGGCGTGTGGGGCAAACTCTACCACGAGCATGGTCGCGGCAAGCTGGATTGGAACAACAACGCGGTTGGGGCGGTGAAACCCGGCGACTGGAACCGGTACGAAATCCTCGCGGTCGGGCACCAGATATGGACTGCCATCAATGGCAAGTTGTGCGTGGCCTTGGATGACCCCAAGGGCGAACTGTCCGGCAAAATATCCTTCCAAATCCATGGCGGTCCTGCCCAGAACGTTCGCTACCGCCCGGTGAAACTGGTGCACAACCCAAAGATTGCCCTCGAGAAGCAAACCGAGGAGCAGTTGCTCGCCGCCCTGCCGAAAAAGAAGGCTCCTCCGAAACCTTTGCCCAAGCAGGGGGCGTTGAACGAGGGCAAGCCCCAACCCAAGCCGGGCTGGACGCCACAAGTGACTGCGTGGCGCGCGAAGCTCGATGCCAACGATCGCGGCATGATCGACAAGTGGTTCACGACCGCGTTTGACGATGCCAAGTGGAACACGATGAGGCTTCCGACTTTCTACGAGACAGCGGGACTGCCTGGTCACGACGGCACGGTCTGGTTCCGGCGGGCGATTGAGATTCCCGGCGTGCACGCCGGCAAACCGCTCACGCTCGAGCTGGGGCCGATTGATGACATGGACATGACCTGGTTCAATGGCATACAGGTCGGCGGCATCGAGCGACCCGGCTTCTGGACCTCGCCCCGTAAATACACTGTGCCTGGCAAACTTGTGAAGACCGGCCGAAACGTAATCGCTGTGCGCGTGATTGATCATGGCTGGTCGGGAGGCTTTGGTGGCAAGACGACGCAAATGCGCATGAGCGCCAAGGGCTTGAAGCCGGTGTCCATCGCGGGCAACTGGAAATATCAGGCTGGCATCACGCTGAAGGCGCTCGAGCTCGGGGCACTAAACAATCCCACGCCACCCAAGCCAATACCTCCTCCACCGCCCGCCCCCGCATTGGTGCGCCCATTGGCCAAGACAACCAGTCCGGCTCCTGCATTCACCAATGGTTTCCAAATCGAGGGGGACGCCAATATCGTGATCGTCGGCTCGGCCAACGCCGTCGAGAGTCAGCGGCACGGTTACCTCGAGACGCTGTTGACTGCTGCACACCCAACGCAGCGCTTTGCCATTCGCAACATGGCCTGGCCGGCGGACACCGTCTACCAGCAGCAGCGCCCGCGCAATTTTTTTGGCACCGCCAAGCCAAGCTACGGCGAGGCGGATCGCCGCAAGCCGCTCGCCGTGAACGTGGTATTTGTGTGGCTTGGCCAATCGGAGTCACTCCAGGGCCTCGCAAAGTTGGACGACTTCACCAAGGCCTACGAACAAACCCTCGAGCAACTTTCCACTCGCACCAGCCGATTGGTTTTGGTCACGCCAGTGCCGTTCGAGGATCCTCTTGGCCTTGGCCTGGATGTCAAAAAACGCAACGCCAATCTCAAACATTATACCGCCGCCATTCTCCGGCTTGGCCAAGCGCGAAAACTGCCAGTCGTTGATCTGACCTCCTCCCTGCTTGGCCAAGCGGTCACCCGAGACGGCGCGACACTCTCTGGCAAAGGCCAATGGCTCGCCGCCCGCACCATCGCCGTGCAACTTGGACTGGCCGACCCCACATCAACTATTCGCGCCGCTGTCACCGGTGAATTGATTCCCATTCCCGTCGAGGAATTGCGACAAGCCATCCTGCGGAAAAACAGGTTGTGGCAACAGTTCTGGCTGCCGACCAATTGGGCCTTCCTCTACGGCAACCGTCAACAAACCGCCAGCAGCCGCAACCATCTCGACAAGGGCTTCCGCTGGTTCCCCGAGGAGGTGCAGTCCATTGTTCCGCAATTGGAACAAATGGACAGCCTGATCCAGGGAAAAGCCCGGCAGGTCATCCGGAAATGACCAGGGCCGCCCCACCGAGGAATCCACGCCAAACAGGAGCGCCTCCTCATCAAACTGGGAACAAATGTTGACAGTTCCACGGTTGTTGGCGGAATAATTTCGCCGCTGCAAAGGCAGCAACCCGACGAAATCACAATCAAATGAAGAAAATGCAACACTCGTTGACCCGCTTGGCTTGCTTGGCCGGCATTTTGATCTCGATGACAACCGGGCAGGCGGAAGGCCGGGATCGTTGGACGCCGAAGAAGGCCAACGCCTGGCACGCCAAGCAGCCTTGGCGCGTGGGCTGCAACTTCAACCCCAGCACGGCAATCAACCAACTCGAGATGTGGCAGGCCGATTCGTTCGACACCAAGACCATCGACCGCGAGCTCGGCTGGGCCGCTGACCTTGGCCTGAACAGCATGCGGGTTTATCTGCACAACCTTCTGTGGACACAGGATGCCAAGGGATTCCTGAAACGAGTGGACCGGTTCCTGGCCATCGCTGACAGGCACGGCATCAACATCATGCTCGTGCCACTGGACGGCGTGTGGGATCCGCACCCGAAACTGGGCAGACAACGCGCCCCAAAGCCGCACCTGCACAACTCCGGCTGGTTGCAGGCGCCCGGCGGGGAAATCCTCGCCGACCCAAAACGCCACGACGAGCTCGAGCCGTATATTCGTGGCCTGGTCAAACGCTTCGCCAACGATAAGCGCGTGTATGCCTGGGACGTGTTCAACGAGCCGGACAACCCCAATGCCAACTCCTACGGCGAAAACGGCGACAAGTCAGAACTCCCCCCCGCGATCAAGGCCGCGATGGCCACGAAGCTGTTGCGCAAGGTGTTCGAGTGGGCGCGTGCCGAGAACCCCAGCCAGCCGCTCACCGCCGGCGTGTGGATGGGCCCGTGGCCGGACCACTCAAGACTCAAGCCGCACGAGAAAGTGATGATCGAGCAGTCGGACATCATCAGTTTCCACAACTACGGCGGGCTCGAGCACGTCAAGCCGCGCGTGGAGCAACTCAAGCGCTACGGTCGCCCGATCCTCTGCACCGAATACATGGCCCGCCCCAACGGCAGCCGCTTCAACCCGGTGCTCGGCTATTTCAAAAAGGAGAACATCCCCGCTTACAACTGGGGCTTCGTCGCCGGCAAGACGCAGACGAACTACCCGTGGGATTCGTGGCGCAGGCAATACACCGCCGAGCCGGAGGAATGGTTTCACGAAATCCTCCGCCGCGACGGCACGCCTTACCGAAAGGCCGAGGTCCAGTACATCCGAAGCCTGACCGGCCGCAAGTAAAACGACGGCCCCACATCACGGCTGAGACTATTTCCGGGAGCGCCAAGCCGGGTTGGGTGTGGGGGCCTTGGCGTCAACGGCTTTGCGCCAGGCGTCGAGCTTCCCTCGCAAGGCTTGGGCGCGGGCGGGTTGCGCGGCGGCAAGGTTATTGGTTTCGCCCGGGTCGTTCTGCAGGTTGAAGAGTTCCAGCCGGTTGCCCTCGTAGTAGTGGATGAGTTTCCAGTCGCCTTCGCGCACGGCGCTGCCGGGGGTCATACGGGGGTAGTAATGGGGGTAATGCCAGTAAAGCGCCTCACGGGCGAGCTGGGCTTTGGGATCGCGCAGCCGGGGGAGTAGGCTCTCGCCATCGTGCTGGGGTGCGTCCGCTTGGCCAAGCGCATCGGCCAGCGTGGGGAAGAAATCCTGCGACGTGACTTGGGCGGCACACTCGCTGCCAGGGTGGGTGCGGCCGGGCCAGCGGATGATGAGCGGCACGCGCAGGCCACCCTCGTAAAGCGTGCCTTTGCCGGAGCGATACGGGACGTTGCGGGTGGGTGGACGGTTGCCGGACTTGGCAGTCGGGAAATCGACTCCGCCATTGTCGCTAGTGAGGATGACTGCGGTGTTGTCTGCGAGTTTCAACTCGTCGAGCTGGCGAAGTACGCGGCCGACATTTTCGTCCATGCTCGCGACCATCGCCGCGTATTCGGGATGCTTGTGGTACTTGCCCGGCCTCTTGGATTTGAATCGTTTGACGAGTTCCGGCCTGCCCTCGATAGGCGTGTGCACGGTATGGAACCAAAGGCTCAGGAAAAACGGCTGCTCCCGCTGCTGCTCGATGAAGTGCAGGGCGTGGTCAGTAAGTTTGTCGGTGAGATAATCGCCTGACCGGCCCGGCCCGACCGGCACGTAGCGCAACTCAGGATCGCTCTTCGACCACGGGCCGCGATAGGGCCAGTGGAACGTCGCCGGCGCGCCCCAGTAGGTGCCGCCGATGTTCACGTCGTAGCCCTGTGTCTCCGGGTAAAACGCCGCCTTGCCGAGATGCCATTTGCCAATGTGCGCGGTGGAATAACCGTGCTGCTTGAACAACTCGGCGAGCGTCACCTCCTCGCGCGGCAGGTTGGGCTGCGCCTTGGGCTCGAGCAGGCGCTTGTTTTTCGGTCCACCGCGCACGGCACCCTCATGCCAGATGGTCATGTCCAGCCGCGCCGGGGATTTGCCGGTGAGAATGGCTGCACGCGTGGGCGAGCAAATTGCAGCGGCGGCATAGGCCTGAGTGAACCGCATCCCCTCCCGCGCCAGGCGGTCGATGTTTGGCGTCTCAAAAAAATCGCTCCCCTGCACCCCCGCATCCGCCCAACCCCAGTCGTCCACGAGGATGAACACGACGTTCATCCTCGCCGCCCCGGCCGGCATGGCCAAGCCCAGCACCAAGGCGCACCAGAGGAAAAACCGCATGAGCCGAGGGTATATCGCCTGGCTGCGCGGTAAAGCTTTTGCCGGTGTTCGACGGGAGCCGGGGATTGCCTGCGGTTGGCCTTTGCGGTAGGGAAAGCCCATGCCGAGCCGCAAGTATATTCCCGTTGTTGTCACCCTGCTTCTATCGGTCGCCACCTTGTTTGCCGCCGACAAGCCGAATGTCGTGTTCATCCTCGCCGATGATCTTGGCTATGGCGACTTGTCGCATGCGGGTGGCAGGGCGCCGACGCCGCACTGCGATCGCCTGGCACGGGAGGGGATGCGGTTTACGGACGCGCACACTACATCGTCGGTCTGCACGCCCACCCGCTATGGCATTGTCACCGGCCGCTACAATTGGCGCAGCACCATGAAGAAAGGCGTGCTTTGGGGACTGTCCGAGCCTCTCATTGCCACCGACCGGTTGACCACGCCGAAATTTCTGCAACAGAACGGCTACCACACCGGTGTCGTCGGCAAGTGGCACCTCGGCCTTGGCTGGCAAATGCTGCCCAACGGCGAAAAACGCCAAGCCAAGACCGGCCCGACCAAGGGCGACGGTTGGCAGATTGATTACGGCAAACAGGTCAGCGGTGGCCCGTTGGCCATCGGCTTCGACGAATCGTTCATCATCCCCGCGTCGCTCGACATGTTTCCGTACGTCTACCTGAAGAACGACAAGCCCACCGCCTGGGCGACGGTGACCAAGGCGTTTCACCGGCCCGGGCCGTGCGCGGAGGATTTCGAGGCGATTCATTGCCTGCGCGATTTTGCCCGCGAGGCCGGGGCGTTCATCGACGCCCGGGCCAGGGAACGCGACAAGCCGTTTTTCCTCTACCTGCCGCTGAGCAGTCCGCACACGCCGATCGTTCCGTCGGAACGTTGGCAGGGCAAATCCGACATCGGCAAGTACGGCGATTTCCTGATGGAAACTGACTGGGTCGTCGGCCAAGTGCTGCAGGCGCTCGACCGGCATCGTTTGACCAAGGACACGATCGTCATTTTCGCCACGGACAACGGCTGCTCGCCGGCGGCAAAGATTCCCAACCTCGTCAAGCAGGGCCACAAGCCCAACGCCGACTGGCGCGGGCACAAGGCCGATATTTTCGAGGGTGGCCACCGCGTGCCATTCCTCGTGCGCTGGCCGGGGCGCATCAAGGCCGGCACTCGCAACGCACAAACCATTTGCACGGCAGACCTCTTTGCCACGCTCGCCGATGTGCTCGGTAAGAGCGCCGTCATCCCGGCCAACGCCGCCGAGGATTCGTTCTCCTTCCTCCCTGCCCTGCTTGGCCAAGCGCAAGCCAAGGCGCGGCCGTTCACCATTCACCACTCGATCAACGGCTCGTTCGCCATCCGCCGCGGCAAATGGAAACTCGTCCTCTGCCCCGGCTCCGGCGGCTGGAGCGCCCCCAAGCCGGCTGCCGCCAAGAAAAACAAATCCCTGCCGCTGGTGCAGTTGTACGACTTGGAAGCCGATCCCGCTGAGCAAAACAACCTGCAGGCCAAGCGCCCGGAATTGGTCAACGACCTTGTCGCCACCCTGGCCAAGGCGATCAAAAACGGCCGCACCACCCCCGGCCCGATCCAACCCAACGAAGGCCACCCCAACACCTTCAGCCAAAAGCTGCTTGCTGCCTTCCCCGCACTCGGCCAATAGTGTGTGGTGTTGTTTGCCGCTTGGTTTCGTGCCGTGAAAAACCTCGCACCTTCTCTAAAACGAGTTGTGGCGCTTGGCGTCATTTTCTGCGGACTGGTGACGTGTTTATCAGCAGCGGAGAGCCATGCCTATGCGGGTGCCTGGCGTGGCCACAAGAAAACGGGAGGCACGGGAGTCGGTGCAGCCACCTTGATCTCACCCAGTTGGGCCATCACTGCCAAGCATGTTGCGTCAAAAAAGGCGAAGACCCCGGATGAGGTGAACGTGATAATTAGTTTCGGCGGCGGCAAGGGACGGAATCGTCAGGTCAAGAAAGCGTACCTTTGCCCCGGTGCCGACATCGCCGTGGTGCGATTGGCCCGCCCGATTACCGGCATCGCTCCGGCAGCATTGTGCAAGACGCGCCTGAATAAAAAGCACGGCCGGTTTCGCTTCACATTCGTCAGCCGTGGCAACGGGCTCAAGGTGGTCAAAAACCGCTGGGCCAAAGGCAACGGCGAACGCATCTATCACAGCATGGACGCAAAGGGCCAGCGACCCGGCAAGGCCGGCGACAGCGGTGGCGGCTGGGTGTTCGAGCAGGACTCGCCGGTACCGGACGTGTTGTTTGCCGTGATTCACGACGGCGGCTTTGGCCCGCAGCCGGCTGCCAACAGGAAGTGGATCGATAAAACCATGGCCGACTCCGGCGAAAAGGCAACTTGGCTCCCCAAGCCAAAGAAGAAGAAAACAGCACCCACCGTCGGCGTTGCCCGGGCAGACGGAATTGTGATCAAATTCAAAGGAACTCTGCAAACGGCGACCACGCCAAACGGCCCCTGGCAGGATGATATAAGCGCCAAAAGCCCGTTGACCGTGACGCCCAATGGCCACGGAAAGTTTTTTCGCTCACGCTGAAGCCGCAGATTCGGGATCGGCGAACTTGTCAGGAAAGGCTTCCCGATACTCGTCGCCCAGTTCAGCAATCTGTTCTTTGACAGCGAGATTCTCCGCGCGCAACTCGGCCAGCAACTTGGCGTTGAACAACAGCTTGGCCTCCTCTCGCAACGAGCGCCAAACGACACCAGCGTTGATCCAGTAATGGAATGCGAAAATGCCAATCAGCGGCATAGCCAAGACCGAGACGGTGGCGATTTTTCCGTCTGTGTATCGGTGCAATGCAAACCAAGCGGCCACGTACCAAACCCCATAAAACGGCAAGCCAACCAAAATGCGGTAAAGTGACGTGGTCGTCTTGCCGATGCCCTCGAACCTCGGCGAAATCAGCCGAACCAGGACGAACGGGATCAGGTGAAGCAGCGTCCCGATCAACGCCGGCAGGGCAAACGCAACGCGGTAAATCTTGAATGCGAAGCGCCAAAACAAACCCGCGCCGGTATACTGAAACACCGGCGAGTTGATCCGCACTCCCGCTTGGGCAAGCGCCTCCTGATGCGCCGCCACCCTGGCCGTGATGGCCTCGGCTCGCTCCGGGTCTTTCGACTCAAAGTAGTTGATTGCCTCCGCGATGTTTTTTCGCCGTTGCACGCGCGACACGGCGCGCACCTTGTCGGCGCTGGCGTACACCGGGGCAACCCACTCGAGGTCGTCCAGTAGCGGCCCCCACCGAGCGTCGTCGAGGTGCACCACGACCGCCTTCAACCGTTCGTCGAGTGCGATGGTCAACTGACGCATGGCCTGTTTTTCGTTCCCTTCGTGTTCGGCAAACCAAGCGGTCGCATCCACCGTCTCGCCCACTGCCACCCACACACGACTGCGGAACCGCGGTTTCTCCTCGTAATTGATCCCCAGCGGCACCACCCAAACCGGCTTGCCCTCGGCGAGTGCCACCGCCTGCTGTGCGATACGCGCCGCGCCGGTCTTAACCTGCTCGACATGCGTCAAGTCATGGCTTTTGCCCTCGGGAAAAATTCCCATCGGGAGCCCCTTGGCCAAGTTCTCCGCCGCCACGCTGAGCGACTCGACGTTGCGCCGCACCGACGACTTGTCGTCCGACGCACGGTACGCGGGGATCATCCCCACCGAGCGCAACAGCGCCCCCAGCACCCTGCCCTCGAACAGCGGTGCCTTGGCCATGAATCGAACCGGGCGACGGGTCGCGATGCCGATCAGCACCGGGTCGATCAGCGAGTTGGGATGGTTCGCGATGTAAAGGGTGGCTCCCTCGGTTGGCAACCGCTCAGCGTGCGTCACGCGAATGGTCGGGTAATAAAAACGGATCACACGCCGAATCGCCTTGCGAAGCAGAGTCCCAAAAAATGTCGATTGATCCGCTGCCATTTGGTTGAAAGGCGAACCTACATTCCGGATCAGGGCATGGAAACTGAAAACTTCTTTCGCATTTTGCTGTGCCGCACCTCGCCAAACAGCACGGGGCCCTCGCCCACCGCCTCGTAACCGTTGTGGCGGTAGAAACCAACCGCCGCCTCGCGCGCATCCAGAACGATCACCGACATGCCCTGCCACTTGGCCAGTCGCTCGAGTTCGTCCAGCACCGCTTGGCCAAGCCCCCGACCGCGCAACGGCTCCTCCACCGCCATGTAACGCACCTGGCCGACGCCGGTTTCGACGGCATGCAGGCGGCCCACGCAAACCAGCCGCTTGGCCTCGTCGTATCCAGCGACGTGCGTCGCGGCGGCGTCGAGTTCGTCGCGTTCACTGCCGGACGGTTGCCCCCACGGCTTGCGCAGCACGCGCCAGCGCAACTCGTAGTACGCCACAAACTCCGACTCCGCCTCCGGGGAACGAATCTCCACGCCCGGATGGTCGCTTGGCCAAGCGCTTGGGCCAAATCAATTTTCGATGCGCAATCGGAGGACAAATCTTGCTGTGAATCCTGGGCCTATCCCTTAACGTCGCGGCGTGAAAATCACCTCCGTCAGGACACGACATGCGAACCGTTCCCTTTGGGGCCACCTAGCTGAACGGGAAAAAACGCTTCCGCTAGTGACGCCGTTGGATATTTATCCGCAATTTGGGGAGACTCGCGGATCGTGGTTTTGGGACTCCGGGATGGCGGTGGTCGAGATTGAAACCGAGGAAGCCATCACCGGTTCGGGTTGGTGCGAGGACGGTTGTAGCGCCATTTCGTTGATCATTGAAAACCACCTGAGTCGTCTCCTCATCGGGCAGGATGCCGGCGAAATCGAGGGACTGTGGGATCGATTGTTTCGTGCCACCCTGCCCTACGGGCGTAAGGGCGTGGCACTCCATGCGCTGAGCGCGATCGACTTGGCGCTGTGGGATCTGGCCGGAAAGGCCGCCGGAAAACCGGTATATGAACTTCTCGGCGGCCCGGTGAAACCGGACATTCCAGTGTATGCATCAGCGCTGCATCCTGTCGGCGCTGAGAAGGTGCAGGCCGAAGCCAAGGCCTACGTCGAGGAAGGCTATCAGGCGATGAAGATGCGCTTTCCGTACGGTCCCGGCCACGGTATTGCCGGCATGCGTGCCAACGAGGAGCACGTCGCAAATGTTCGCGATGCCGTCGGTGATGACATTGAAATCATGGCCGACGCCTACATGGGCTGGGATTTTCTTTATGCGAAAAAGATGGTGAAGCGACTGGAACCGTATCGGCTGGCCTGGCTCGAGGAAGCGTTCCTGCCGGATGACCTGAACAGTTATGCCAAGCTCCGTCAGGAAACCTCGATCCCCATCTCCGGTGGGGAGCATGAATACACGCGGTTTGGATTCCAACAGATTATCGAGAAACAGGCGATGGACATCATCCAACCGGATCTCAGGCGGTGCGGGGGCTTGTCCGAGGGACGACGGATCTGCTCCCTCGCCTTGGCCAACGGCATCACGGTCATTCCGCACGCCTACGGTCCAACGCACATCCACTTTGCCCTTGCGGAAACGGCCGTCCCAATGATTGAGTATTTTCCAATACCCAGCTGGGATGATCTGCCCGACGCCGAGGTGGAGCCGATCTTTCACGATGAACCCCAACCACAAAATGGGCGCGTTACCGCTTCCACCAAACCGGGCCTTGGCGTCACCGTAAACGAAAGGATTTTCGCCGGTTAGCGCTTGGCCAGGCGCCCGAGGAACCATGACGACCCTTGACTGGATTATCGTGCTGGCTCTCAACGGGCCGGTCATTCTGTTTGCCCTCCTCAAAAGCGGCGGCACCAAGACAAGCAAGGACTGGTTCCTGGCCGGTCGCACTCTGCCCTGGTGGATTGTCGGCCTCTCGCTCTACGCCACACTGGTCGACTCCACTGATCTGGTGGTCGATTCCGGAGCCACATACGGCGGTGGCGTTAAATTTTACCTGATTAACTGGGTCGGCTGCGTTGCCGGTTGGCTGCTTCTGGCGCACCGAATCATCCTGCCGATGTACCGGTCCGGCATGTACACCAACGCCGAATACCTCGAGTCACGGTTTGGACTCTCTCCTCGAATCGTCAGCGTTCTGGTGCAGGTGCTTTACCGAACGGTGATACTCGGGATGATCAGCACCACAAACTTTTTGACGCTAAAAATTGTCTGCGGGTGGGAAGATACCATGGCCTGGTCGGTGGTTGGGATCATCGCACTGCTCGCGACATTTTACACCATGGCTGGCGGACTCAAGATGGTGGCGATCACCGATTCAATTCAATCCGTTGTAATGATACTGGCGACCGTTGTCCTGTTTTATACCGTATTGGACAAAGTCGACGGATGGAGCGGTTTGCAGGAAAAACTCAACACGCACTCCCCGGAATTGGAGCAACAGATGATGCATACCGGCACAGATGTCATTAGCCGAACGGATGCATCAGCGCTTGGCCAAGGGGAACTTGCGAGAAAACTTTTGCTTGGCGGAACGCACAATGAAGAATCAAAACAAATCATCCACCGAAGCCCCGCTTGGCTGGCCTGCTTGAGCCTGATCATTGCTGGCTTGGCCTACTCCATCGTCAACCACACCCAGTCGATGCGACTACTCGGCGCACGCAACGAACAACATCTTAAGACTTCTGTGGCCTTTTCAGGAATCATTCTAATCGGCGCCACATTCATGGCACAGAGCATTGGCCTGTTTGGGCGGGCACTCTTTCCAGACATCAGCGCGCTACCGGTTGACGAATTGATTCGGACCAAGGATGCCATATTCCCGGTGATCGTCCGGGATTACACCACCGTAGGGCTAAAAGGCCTCATCGTCGCCGGTGTCATGGCAGCCGCCTTCTCCACTTACGACTCTATCGGGTCCACCCTGTCTGCATTATTAACGCGCGACGTGTACCGCCGACTCATCGCCAAAGACCGGGAGGATCATCACTACCTCTCCGTGGGGCGCTGGCTCACGCCGCTTATTATTTTTGGATCTTTCATTTACATCCCGGCTTTGCTTTCAGGCGGCATGATTGATTTCTACTTGAAGATGGTGGGTAGCTTTGTGGTTCCGTTACTCGTCGTTTACCTGTTGGGCTCGTTTACTCGAGTTCATCGTGGATCAGCAGCGGTAGGCTTGGTCGCTGGAGTGGGATTCGGGCTCTATTCCTTCATCGCAAAAACTCTCGCCGAGTCACAGGGTGTGGCGTTGCTGCCTTCAGCCTTGATGGATAGCCACGTCACCGGGCCGTTGACTTTTGCTATCACCACCTTGGCCATGCTAGCAACGACGATGATTCGCGGTCGGGAAACCAGTCCGCTCTTTTGGCAGGATCAGGCCGCGCTTGGCCAAGCGGAATCGACCAGTTTCTTGCCCCTCACGCTTGGCCTCGCCGTTCTGGCGCTTGGCCTGTTCCTTGGCTTCGTCATTTTCATTTAACCCACCACAAACCAATCATGAATCGCCGACAATTCATTGCCACCACCTCCGCCACCGTTGCCTCGGCCGGCTGCACATCGCTGAAGCAACACCCGGAGAAGCAGATCCCCATCGTCGACACCCACCAACACTTGTGGAATCTCGACCGCTTCAAGCTCAATTGGCTTGACGAAGCCCCTGCAGTGCTCAAGCGCAGCTTCGGCTTAAACGACTACCTTGCAGCGACCAAGGGATTAAACATCGCCAAGGCCATCTACCTTGAGGTCGATGTGATTCCCGAACAACAAAAAGACGAGGCCAACTTCGTCATGGAAATTTCGAAAAACCCCAAATACCCGACAGTAGCCGGAGTGATTTCCGGTCGCCCGGAAAACGAAGGATTCGCCGAATACATCACCCTGTACCGCGATAACCCACACATTAAGGGTCTGCGCCGCCTTATGGAAACTACATCGGACGGCTTCTGCCTGCAGCCGCAGTTCATCGAGTCTGTACAACTGCTAGGCAATCTGGGGAAACATTTTGAGATCACCATTCAGCCCACTCAATTGAACGATGCGCTAGCACTGGTGAAGCGGTGCCCGGACACGCGGTTCGTCATCGACCACTGCGGCACGGCCGACCCCAAGGCATTCCTCCCCGAGGCTCGACGCGGCGGAGCCACCCCGATGCATGAGGCCAAGCCGTGGGAGGAAGCCATGTCCGAACTGGCCAATCAGCCGAACACCGTTTGCAAAATCTCCGGCATCGTCGCCCACGCTCCCAAGGACTGGGTCGCGGAGCAACTGGCCCCGATCGTCAACCACTGCCTCGACCGGTTCGGGTCGGAGCGCGTGATGTTCGGGGGCGATTGGCCGGTCTGCCTGATCGGAGCCCGGTACGACCAATGGGTGAATGGCCTAAAGGAAATCGTCTCCAATCGCCCAGCGCAGGAGCAACGAAAACTGTTTCACGACAATGCCATGCGTTTTTATCAATTGGCTTGAACGATCATTGGATTTGGCCAAGATGTGCGCCCCAAAGGAAGGGTGCCGGAGTGGTCGAACGGGGTGCTCTCGAAAAGCATTGAGCGAGCAATCGTTCCGGGGGTTCGAATCCCTCCCCTTCCGCCATACTGACTATCGGTGACTTACGACTTTTACCGAGCTGAGCTACACCCGATAGTTACACCCTTTTCACTGATGTTCATTGATGTCAGGGATGTTCATTAGCCTGAAAGCAGGCAAACGATAACGAGACGTCGCAGCTCTCACAATGCCTTAACTGACAAGATCGTACCGTTGTGGGCACGGTTTTGACCGGTAATATTGTTTGCAGGGGCTCACTGACGGCCACGGACCCAGTGTGCATCTTCACGCGATAGCAGTCGGTAGATTCTGTTGACTCATAAAGAAAGGATACTGAAATGGCAGAAACGACCCCCTCTCCTCCCTCCTTGCTTTACGGAACAATACGGAACAAAAATCTTTCGTGATGGTGCGTGTTCCTGCGCAACAGCCGAAAATGACCTCTCGCATTAAATGCTTTGTATGGAATTGGTTGCGCAAGTATGCGCAAGTTCACGAAGGGAATGATGTTGATTCGACTCCCCCCGCCTCCACCATTTTCTCTAGCAAATAGAACATTAGGCTTGCTTCCGAACAGTTTCCGAACAACTTTTGAGCCATGAAGAAGCCCGAACTTGTCACCTTCTACAAGCAGAGCGCCAAGATCTACTCAGGCCAGGATGGTTACCATGCGGCCTGGTACTTCAACGGGAAACGTGTCAAGCGGCAGTTCAAGACCCGCAAGTCGGCCAAGGAGGGTGCCCTACAGGCTCTTCGGCAAATCCAGCAAGGCGAAGGATTGTTGGCCCAACTCTCACCCGCCCAAAAGTCGGAACTAATCCACACCCAGAAGCTGCTACTGGATCACGGTATCTCTGATCCTGAAATGGCGATGCGTGAGTATGTTTCAGCCAGGAAGATTGCCGGTGGAACTGATCTCACCACTGTGGCCACCTATTGGGCTAAAACCCGGACCTCACTCGAAACAGTCAGTTTTCAGACAGCCGCCAATGACTGGATAGAAACCAAGCGGCCAAAGTGGTCAAAAGCGCATGCCGATAAAGTCATCACCCGCACAGCCAGGCTATGCAAACTCTTCACCGTAGATCTGCTCGATGCTGATTATGAATCGGTCAGGACATTCTTTAATGTCGACTT